>CAUJFK010000255.1 GCA_963169175.1 Acidobacteriota bacterium
AACAAAAGAGCCAAACCCTTTAAGTGGACTTATACAGGCGAACCACTTACTATATGAACTTAGCAATCGTTACACTAGGCAACGCGAAAAGGGCAATTATACAACGTCGGTAGGAATGAGGAATAATCCGGACTATTGGAACGGACCGATGTGGTAAGAACTATGAAAAAGCTGAATTCTGGCGACCTCGCTCGTTATAGGTTCTTAATCCTTGGTGTCAGCGTTGGGATAACTTCAAGCCTTTATGATTTGATCGGCAACGGTCCTTTCGACCCGGTAAAGGCGGGCACGGTGCTTGTCGTGGCAATTGCCGTAGGGTATTTCGTCGACAGCCTGCTAGCCCGTTCGCAAGGAGAGATTGGTCCGCGTTGATGAACCGGACGCTGGCGGTGCTTTGCCTGATCTGGAGAACCCGGCGGTAATCCAGAAGACCGACTATGGCTATGATGGCAACGATAATCTGACGAGCGTTATCCAAACGGATAATACGGTCACGCCTTCGGTGACGCAGGAGAGGAAGTTTAAGTACGATCCGATCTCCAGATTGACGCACGAGCGGCAGGTTGAGGCGGCGGCTACGCTGGATGATGCGGGTGTTAAAGGAACGGCCGACCCACTGACGAAGTGGACGAAGTTTTTGAAATATACTGAAAAGGGCCTGGTTGATTATGCCGTGGATGCGCGGGGCATCACGACGGATTTTCATTACGACGGGCTTAACCGTATAGATTCGATCACTTACACGGGCGAGAGCGGTTTTCAGACGCCGAATGTCACTTACACCTATGGCCAGGAGCGGAGCGGCTTTTACAACAAGGGAGCATTGACGCGGGTGGAGACGGGCGCGACCGCGACCAATCCGGCGACGGCGGCGGAGTTTGATTACGACCAGATGGGAAGATTGGTAAAGCATCGTCAGTGGATCGCGAGCGAACAGTATGATCTGGAATACGGGTACAATATCGCCGGGCAGATGGTGAGCGAGAAGTATCCGAGCGGAAAGGTTGTGACGAACACTTACGACGCAAATGGCAGATTGTCCGGTGTGGCCGACGCTCAGCGGACCTACCTGAGCGGGATGCAGTATCTGGGCAAGGGGAATTCGATGAGTCAAACGTCGCTTGGCAATGGCAACACCGAATCGTTCACACTCAATGACCGTTTCCAGATGATCGGGCAGGAGTTGAAGAAAGGTTCGGATGTTTTGCAGAAGTTTGACTATGGCTACGGTCAGATTGACGGCTCTGGGAACCTTGACGTTACTAAAAACAACGGCCAGCTCGCGAAGATTGAATCATTTATTGGGACGAACAAGCAGGCGACGCAGAAGTTCCAGTACGATCACGTTGGCCGGTTAAAAGAGTCTGCCGAGTATCGCGGCGACAATGGCAGCCTCACCTACAAGCAGGTGTTCGACTTCGACCGCTTCGGGAATTTGTATCGCAAGGAGGCGAGCAATCCGACCGCGGGACAGGCGAATCCGCTTGCGTTTACGCCGATAGAAGAAGGGGCCGGGCCGGGGACGGGAGATATTGATAAGGCCACGAACCGGTTTCGCACGCAGACGACGTATGACGAGGCCGGACAGGTTGTGAATGACGCGAAGTTCCGCTCGATGAGTTTTGGGTATGACGCGAACGGCCGGCAGGTGAAGGCGACGCGGAGCGGAGTTCCCGACGTGTGGACGGTGTATGATGCTCTGGGGAATCGGCCTCAGCGTTTAGAAGATCAACTTTCGGACATTCAAAATCCAAGATCCGACGAGGCACACTCCCTACCGGTCGTGTCTCTGCCTCAGCGTCTCTGCGTCTCCGCGTCTTACAAATCCAAAATCCGACGAGGCACACTCCCTACCGGTCGTGTTTGCGGCCTCAGCGTCTCAGCGTTTAGGATGTGGCGGTCGTTTCTGCCGGACGGGGCACACTCCCTACCGGTCGTGTTTCTGCCAGGGCGAGAGGCAGGTGTATGGGGCACACTTCCTACCGGTCGTGTTTGCGGCCTCAGCGTTTAGCAGATCCACAATCGGACATCCAAAATCCAAAATCCGACAAGGCACACTCCCTACCGGTCGTGTTCTGCTACTCCAATGGAGTAAAGTCGACGTTAGCGACTGCGTCCAGGACTTGGACAACCCGCTGCTGGAATTGATAGCGCTTCGACCTCGGTGCGACCGTATAGGTTTGGCCTGTCTCGACCTCTCCAAAGATGTAATATCCGAACGGGCTCGTGAGTGCCGTTCGGATATTGTTCTCGCTGTCAATAAGCCGAACCGTAACTCGCGCCAGTCCACGGCCGTTCGACGAGATCACGCGGCCCGACAACTCGACCATCCCCGCATCGTCATCCGTGATAGTGCCTATGCCCTGTCCATCGGAGATCACGGCGTTCCCGGAAATGCTCACGATATCGAGCGTGAATTCCTCGTCCGGTTCGTCGCCCGGATCTGCGATCAGCGGGACCACAACCTGTTGGGTGATCGTGCCGGCCGGAAACACTACGTCCAGATCATCGACAGCGGTGAAATCGGTGCCTTCGGTCGCGGTAAGGCTATTGGTGCTGACTCTGACGGTCACCGGCTGATCGCTTGGGGCCGATAGCGAGATCGTGAAAACCACATCGTTCGACGGAGCACTGGTCCGTTTAGTGCCCCGGCCCGGCGGGTTTCCTTCCCCGCCCGTTGCGTCACCGACGCCGACGCCTGCCGCCCCGCCAGTGATCTCAAGGTTTGCATTGTTGATATCAAAGAATATGTTCCCGACCGCCTCGACCTTTAAACGGGCGGTGGTGGTCGCTATGCTGGGAACCGTAACGGCCTCGCTGCCGTCATTCGCCGTGCTGGCGCTGAGTACGGTAGGAAAGGTCTGCCCTCCGTCGATCGAGAGCGAGATCTTGACATTCGCGGCACTAATCGGCGCCGCGTCCGTCCCGACCACATCCCATGTCACGGTGGCCGCCGAGCCGGCGGCCAACTGGCCCGCCGTATTTTGCGAAGTGATCTGGAAAGGCCCGGCCGTATTGACGACGGTCACGGTAGTTCCGGCATCGGCGATCCCGCCGCGGCGGTCGCGTACGGAAACCCGAAAGTTCATGGTTCTTGCGACCGAAGGCAGATGTTCACCGGTTACACACGTCACCGAAGCTTCGCAGACCGCGCCTGGCGCACCGCTTGGGTGGGTGCCGGTGTATGTCAACCCCGGATTATTGCTTCCGGCCGGGTCGTTCGTTGCCGGATTAAGGATAAACGGCAGGCTCGGGAATGTCCTGGACGGGCTCGAGACCGGTGAGTAGGCCCTGAACAGCGGCCGCAGAATGCCGTCTGTATCAACGTCATAGGTGTTCGCGGGCGTGCCCAAGGCACCGCTTGCCGATGGTGCGAGGTCGTATTCTTCCCAGGAGTAACGCAGGTTCTGAACGTCACCCGCGTCACCGTCGCTGCCCGTAGCGGTAAGGGTGAATGGTGTCAGCTTCGGGATCGTGTACGCTGCCCCGGCATCCACGGTCGGGATGTTGTTCGTACCGGACGGAACACCGCAGCTTCCGCCGCCACCGGCATCCTGAAGATAGCTGGTCATCTCGGTCAGGCTGCGAATGTGGAATGACGGGATGCCTACATCAACGTACTGCTGCAGATTGCGTGCATTGCAAATGCCGACATAAGACATGATCGTTGAGCCGCTTCCCACCTCATACGCGTTCTGCGCCGACCGCGTGGTACAGGCGCCATCCGGATCGGCGTTGTTGTAGCTGTGGCTGGCGCCAAATTGGTGGCCGACCTCATGGGCTACGTAGTCCACGGTGAACGGATCGCCATAAAAACCTGATCGCGCCGAATAGCCCTCGCCTTTGGCGTTATCCGTGCAGACCGATGGCGAGGACGCCACGCCGCCGCCGCCGGTACCAAAAAGGTGGCCGAGATCAAAATTCGGCGTACCAAGCCGTGATGATAAGGTGTTGTGATTTAGCGTGAGCTGGGCAGTCGAGTCCGTGTTGTCGTAGGGGTCTGTGGCCGGATCGTCGAAAATGACATTTGCTCCCGCATTGTCGATCGGCGGGTTGACCAATTGCAGCGAAACCGCAAGCTCATGCCGGAATATGCCGTCCAGTCGGTTGATCGAAGTCGTAATGGCGGCAAGGGCCGAAGTACGGATCGCCACGGGGTCGGTGGACGTGGTCGTGCCGCGTGCCCATTCGCCGGTTGTCGCGACAGCTATCCGGTAGGTGCGGATATTCGCACCGATCGAGTAAGACGGACGCATCGATCGCGCATCAAATTCAAATCGGCTCATATCTTCCAGCCAAAAAAGCCCGCTGCCGACCTTGCACGAAAAATTTTCGCTTGGCGGCGCGCCATACTCGTGCCGAAAGTAAACGATATAATTCTCGGTATCGTTCTCCTGGTAGGGATCGATGTAAACGGTTCCTTCCGCAGTAAATACATAGCCATGAAACCCTTTGCTCGTCCAATCGAACTGGCCCGTCGATCCGTCATCGGCGGTGCCGCGGAATGTCTTCCAATTGGGAAATGCGTCCGCGAGGTGTTTGGCAAGGATGTTCGTCCGCTCTATCTTGAATCGCGCCGTTTTGCGGTGCGGCATCGGTATCTCGAACCACACATCTCGCGTCCCCTTATTTGCGTCAAGCTCGCGGGGCGTTTTTGACAATGTCTCACGCAACGCGGTCCGATCAAGCTTAACGATCTGGTACTTTTGCGGTAGAAGCCTCCGCTCGCCCTTACGCGCGATCTGCTCCTCGTTGGTTGTCCGCCAGACGCCGAACTTATCCTGGGCGAGAACGTTTGAACTCAAAAACACAATAGCTACAGCAACAAGCAAAAGATTCTTTTTCATATATGTTGGTTGGTGGTTGCCTAACGGCTAACAGGGTCTTGACCCGCAAATTTTCTGCATGGACGTCACCTATAAGGTTGAAGGCCGTTCAAACTAAACTCGGAGAGCAGCGATTCAGATGTCCAACTAAGATAGATAACGATAAAATAGCGTAAAACGGGTCAACATTATCACCGGCCACTGAAAAAAACATTTTTGTTCGTCTATAAAGCTGAGGCGGCTGAGTATGGCCAGCCGGCCGACGGTGTTGGCGGTGTGAAATGCGTGCAACAATACCGGCAGGGGTCGATCCGCACACTCCCTACCGGTCGGTTTCTGCCTCTGCGTTTAACAAATCCAAAATCGGAAATCCAAAATCCAACATCCGACAAGGCACACTCCCTACCGGTCGTGTTTCTGCCATGAAATTTGGCACGGCGGGGCGGTGGAGCAAATTGCGGGGCGGCTTATCTTGCGATTCTGGTGCAGGTCGTATAAATTAAATTCTTACCAACTACCATCACAGCCGCAAGGACCCGAGGCGGCCTTTTCGGGACTTGAGACTTTAGGGGAAATTGAGTCTTTCCACAAGGAGAACCTGCCGAGCATGAAAGCTTTTGAAACTGAGAATATCAGGAATCTGGCTGTCATTGGACACGGCGACACGGGTAAAACGCAGCTTGTGTCGTCTCTGCTCCATGTTGCCGGAACGTCACATCGCTGGGGAAAGGTGGACGAAGGGACCACCATCACCGATTACGAAGAAGATTCGATAGAACGAAAGATCTCGCTGAACAATAATTTTGCCCACCTTGAGTATAACGACACCAAGATAAATTTGATCGACACGCCCGGATACGCGGCATTTGTTTCGCACGCGCGTCCGGCACTTCGGGTTGCGGATTGCGCCCTTGTCGTTGTCGATGCCGTCCATGGCATTGAGGTGCAGACCGAAAAGACCTGGCAATATGCGAATGAATTCCTGCTGCCGCGGTTCATGGTCATTAATAAAATGGATAAGGAGCACGCCGATTTTGGCCATGCGCTGGAGACGGCGGCGTCCAGCTTTGCCCGGTCGATCGTGCCGTTTACTTTGCCTATCGGCAGTGAAGAGAATTTTAAGGGCGTGGTCGATGTCGTTCATCAAAAGGCGTATGAATTTGACGAACACGGAAAAGCCAAAGAGATACCGATACCTGAAACAGGCCGCGATATCTTTGACCGCACGCGCGAACGGCTGATCGAGATAGTTGCCGAATCGGACGACGCGTTGATGGAAAAATACTTTGCCGACGGGACACTGCCCGAGGAAGATATTTACCCGAACCTGGCAAGGGCGATCGCAAACAGCAAGCTCTGCCCGGTGTACGCGGTCTCTTCGCTATCGCTGGTCGGCCTGCAGATACTGCTTGATCATATTGTCGAATTCGCCCCCAACCCGGCGACGCATGAGGCCGAGTATGGATTTACAAATCCGGAAATGGCCGGTGACCGTGTTTCGCGCAAATACAGCAATGGCGAACCGTTCTCGGCCTATGTTTTCCGCACCATCGCCGATCCGTTTGCCGGCCGCATCAATGTGATGAAGATCATCAGCGGCAAAGTGGCGTCGGATGCAACGGTCTTTAATTCAAGCCGCGATACGTCCGAACGGCTCGGTGCCCTGCACGTGATAAGCGGCAAAACGCTTGACAAGGTAAACGAGGCTCGGACGGGCGACATCATCGCCGTCGTGAAGTTGAAAGATACCCAAACCGGCGACACGCTTTGCGATAAGGCAAACCCGATCGTTTATCCAAAGGTCGAATATCCGGAAGCGGCGACGGCATTTGCCATTGAGCCAAAATCACGCGCGGACGAAGACAAGATATCTTCCGCCCTGCACAAGATACTTGAAGAAGATCCGTCGCTACATTTTGACCGCGATGCGCAGACCAAAGAGTTCATACTTTCGGGTTCGGGCCAGCTTCACATTGAGACGGTGGTCAAAAAATTGGCGGACCGTTACCACGTCGAAGTGGCCCTCCATCCCCCACGCATAGCGTACAAAGAGACAATTACCGCGACCGCAGAAGTGCAGGGCCGGCATAAGAAACAATCGGGCGGGCGCGGGCAGTTCGGTGACTGCAAAGTGATCTTCGAACCGCTTGAGCGCGGTGCGGGATTTGAGTGGGTTGACAAGATATTCGGTGGCTCGGTTCCGCAGAATTTTCGGCCGGCGATCGAGAAAGGGATCATTGAGGCCGCTCAGGGCGGCGCGGTCGCGGGCTATCCGCTTGTCGATTTCAAAGTAACACTTATTGACGGCAGCTATCACACGGTCGATTCGGACGAGCATTCATTCAGGGCGGCCGGGCGAAAGGCGTTCCGCGCCGCAATGGAAAAGGTCAGGCCAACGCTGCTGGAACCGATAATGGACGTTGAGGTCTTCGCGCCGCAAGAGGTCAGCGGTGAGATAATGTCAGACATGAACAGCAGACGCGGACGCGTGGGCGGCATGGAGATGCGCGGAAAGCAGCAGGTGATCAAGGCAAAAGTGCCGCTGAGCGAGATGCTGGATTATCAATCAAAGCTAAACAGCGTCACGCAGGCACGCGGTTCATATCACATGCAGTTCTCGCATTATGACCCGCTGCCGCACAACCTGTCAGACAAAGTGATCCAGGAAGCGGTTGCGGCCGGACGAGTTCGGGCGCATGAAGATGATGAATAGCATTCGC
>CAUJFK010000256.1 GCA_963169175.1 Acidobacteriota bacterium
AAATCACCGAAACGCTCGCTCCGGTATCAACAATGAAATTCAATGGTGCATCAACACCCGCAAGCTGTACCTCGCCGCTTAGGAATCCGCTGGAGGTCAGCCTTAGCGGTAAAGACTTGCTGTTCGGATCATCCACCGGCGGTGTATCTGGCGTACGCTCAAGCGCAAAGGTCAAATTTCCGTAATCGAGCGTCGTAAGAAATTTTGAAATTAGCGAAAGGCCTATATAGCCGTCAACCTGGTGAGCGCCGGAATGAAACCGCCGGATGTAAACCGGCACATTCCTTATCTCAATGTCTCCGATCTCGACCTCGCGGACAAAGCCGTAAATTATCTCAAACTTTCCGTCGCCGCCTATGCCTTTCGCAAAACCGCCTTTTGTGACGGGATCAATGTCGAGCCTCCTGGCCGTTTCTTCAGATATGACCGAAATGCCCGATCCTGTATCAAGCACGAAGTTCAGCGGCTCGTCGCGGTTATTTAGCTTAAGCCTGATGACCGGCCGGTTTCCAACCAGATCAATTGGGACCGTCGTCTTCTTTTCCCCGCTCAACGAATAGAGAGATTCACGCTGGCCGAGGAATGTAAGAAAATTGATAACACCTTTGATCCGCGCCCGCCGCTCGTCGTCCGTATCCTTTGAGGCGGCGAGAAATCGGCGATAGCCAACGGCCGCTTCCTTATATTTCTCGGCCCGTGCGGCAACCTGAGCATAGGCAAACAAGTAATCCGGTTCGTCCGGGTCCTGGTTGACCGCCTGGGCCAGATTCTTCAAGCTGTCCTCAACATTGTTTTCGTAAAACTCCAGCAGCCCATATCCCGCCCACGCAAGCGGCTGCTTCTTGCTCAGGGACAAGGCGGTATAGAACAAGATCCGGGCATCACTGAAGCGTCCCACACTTAGCATCGTCGTGCCGAGCACTGCAAATGCGTACGCATTTTTGGGTTCCGCCTTCGCTATCGGGAAGCTGAGATTGTATGCGTCAGTATATCGTCGCTGCCTGATGTAGAGCTGGGCAAGCCGAAGTTTCGGAAGCGAATCGGCACCGGCGGCCTCGATCGCCTTTTGCAGGGTCTGCTCCGCCTGGACAAGATCGCCTTTTCTGACTAGCTTTTCAGCCAGCTTGAGAAGCCGCCGCGATTCCGCCGTGTCGAGCTTTTGCACATCGGATACATTCGCCGATGTATGTGCCGCTCCTCCAAATAAGGACAGCAGCATTACCGTCATGGCGGCAAGAGTATACAGACGTCCGCATTTAGGGGAAAGGACGGTGCCCGGAGAAATATCACTCATACCAATACTCCGTGATCCACCCGGGGGGGCCAACGATCACTTTAATATCTCGCCGGTCTTCATTGACCAAAGGACGAGATCAAGTTCATCAAAATCGATCTGCGCAGTCTTTGCTAATTGTTTGAGCTTTTCTTCAACCCTTAGATACCTTGCACGCGTATTTGGTGGCTTTGGGTCATCAATTATTTTCAGTTCGTGAAGGCACCGCAAAACATGCTTATCGAGGATAGCGTAACCGCTAAAACCTATATTCCGCAGAAAATGGCTCGCTTCCTTATAGCCCAGGCCTTTTATGCCCTTTTCATTGACCAGCCAATCGCGCCTTTCGTAGCCGCAATCAAAGCTCTCCAGCTTTGCCCGCAGCTTCATCCCACAGTGTTCCCGCAGAAACTCGCGGGACTGGACGATATATCGCGACCGCGCGTTCGGATAGCGGTGCACACCCGTCAAAGCCCGAGCAAGCTCCGTCTGTTCACCGCTTTCAAGCAGGCCCTTGACGGCCGAGACCGCGCGCAGCCCCATTTTTGCTGAGCAGCCGCCGGTAAAAAAGCAGTAAACCATTTCTTCCCACATCCTCGAGTCGGTCCCGTTCATCCAGACGGATTCAAACTCCGCCAATCGTTCCCGGATCTTTTCTCGATTTTGGACGTGTACTCTTTTGATCTCTTCAATATTTACTGCGTTTGAAGGCGGTTTTGGCATGGCGTAGATGCAATTCTAGGAGCGTGGCCCTCTGCTGTCAACGAATTTTTCCTTTCGACGCAAAAAGCCGGATCAAGCTCAGTCAAATGTTCGTATAAGTATTATGGATGATAACCATAAGCGAATGTTAAATTGCTGACATCCAGGTTGGTTTGAAATTCATCGAATCGATCGGCGGTTCACCTAAATGAATGAAAGCAGGGAGATTTTGCGGGGGTTGAAATCAGGGATAGAAAATGTGGTATACTCGCTAAAGCCCAAACCGGCTGCCCCACATAAGGTTCACCACCTGGCCCGAAAAAACTAAGGAATGAGAGCTATCTTCGGAAAATTTGCCGCCTGGCCGTCTCTAGCCGTCTTTGCCGTATTCTTCGCGGCGACGGCGTTTGGCCAGACTACGCGGCCTCTTCTCCAGGATATCCAGGTCCAACGCGAATCTGTTCCCGATCCGGATGAGCCGCTTGTCAAAAAAACAGGCAGTTCCGTCCCGACCAACACAGTGACCGCCTCGTCCGCGGCCGGGCGTTTCGTAAAAACGTCGATCCCGGCGTTGGCCGAAATTGAAATCCCGGGCTATTCGGGCGTTTTGGTCCAGTCGCTGAACGGCGATGTCGTGGTCGATAGTGCGTCCGACACACCGTTCAATCCGGCATCGAATGTCAAAGTTGCGACTGCCTTTGCCGTACTCAAGACTTTCGGCCCTGAGTACCGCTTTTCAACCGGCGTGTGGACGGACGGGTCGTATGAAGATGCAACCGGTACGATCCATGGAAATTTGTATGTTTCCGGCAGGGATCCGGTTTTCGGCTATGAGCACGCGGTGAGGCTCGCAAGCGAGCTTAACAAAATGGGCATCCGCAATGTCAAAGGCGATCTTATCGTCACTGACAACTTTGCGATGAACCATTCCGGTTCGGCGAGCGGTTCGAGCAGATCGTTGTTCGCTACACTCGACGCCGCAAAACGGTCTGCCTCAGCCAATAATGCATGGGCAAGCTATCTCATTAATTCTGGACGCTTTACGCCCGATATGCGGGTGCCAAGTGTGACATTCACCGGCTCGGTCTATGTTCAGCCGATGCCCGGCAATGTAAACCTTCTCTTCTCGCACGAATCCGCAAAAATGCGGGATATTCTCAAGGCCACTCTCTGTTACTCGAATAATTTTATAGCCGAACGGTTAGGCGAAATGGTAGGCGGGCCCTACGCTGTGGCGCGGCTTGTTCAGCAGCATGCCGGCGTTCCGGCCGATGAGTTCTCGCTGCAAACCTCAAGCGGACTGGGCATCAATCGCGTAACGCCCAGGGCGATGATGAAGCTTTTGCAAACATTGCGAAGCGAACTTGCCGGCTATCGCATGACCTTTGCCGACATTATGCCCGTCGCCGGCGTGGACAAAGGCACGCTTGAGAACCGGTTTGATTCAGACTTTGCAATGGGCAGCGTTGTCGGAAAAACCGGAACCCTCAGCCGCACCGACGGCGGAGCAAGTGCCCTGTGCGGTGAGATCAACACCCGCAACGGAAAGCTGCTTTTCGTTATTTTCAACCAACGCGGCAGCGTATCGCGGTTCCGAAGGTTCCAAAATAATTATGTCTCGATCATTCAAAGCTATTTCGGCGGCGCCGCCGCGATGGCCTACGATGAGGTCCCGCTGAATGCAAGGCTGGCGAAAACACGCATCTCATATCCCGCCGGAGCACAGCTCGGAAGCTGAACCTAATAAATACTGACTCTCCACGGCCGTCCGCAAAGACGGCCTTTTTCATTCCCATCAATGGATCTTATTTCGTGATCTTCGTGTCTTATTTCGCGCGCTTCGTGGTGGCGAAGCCGGGGCCGGGACCACGAAACGAACGAAACAAGACTCGAAAACCCACGAACAGAACCTTGGCCCTGATCTGCCTAAATCACTCCTGTTCTTTTGTTTTTACAGATGCGAAAGCCGTAAGATACTTCGGTGACAAGTTCAGCCTGTCCGCGATAAGGAATGAACAAGACCGAAGAAGAACTTCCAGAAGGTGAAACCCCAGAAGAACTTGCCGATCCGATAGTT
>CAUJFK010000257.1 GCA_963169175.1 Acidobacteriota bacterium
ATTATGAATATTGGGTCGAATTGCCCTCGTTTGGCGGAGTGAAAATGGAAGCTATTTTACGAGAATTTATTGGGAAGAAGATCGATGTCAATTGCGGCTCGAACGTTGCGTTTCGCGGCGAGGTCGTCAGCGTGGAGAGCGGCGTTTTGAATCTACTGAATGAGGAACAACAAAAGATCTTTATCGCGGTGGAGAAGATAGCGGCAGTCTGCGAGTGTCGCGATCTCGGCTCACGGCCCGGTTTTATTGTTTAGCCAGCCCCCGCCAATATCGGTAAACAAAAAGAGGATGTCTGAAAAGTACCCCTGACACACACTCTGTGGACGCCACCTCTTGTTCATCTTATTCAGTGGTAAACAGCTACCAACCATAGAAAAAGATGAAGAAATCTGAATTCTGGAACAAGATAGGTCACATCAGAGCTATCCGAGGGCTTCGAGAATATCCTCTTTCTCAAACTTGCTTACTGAGTTATTCCTGGACCGGTGCCATTCCGACCGGCAGACGGCGGAAACCGACGATGCGGTTTGCCCAATATCCTTTGAATGGCGAATAGGTGATGCCTTTGCTTGAAGATGCGTGATAAAAGCCGTTCTCGTCGGCGACAATACCCATGTGGCCGAGGCCGTTTAGAAACACGAGCGTGCCGAATTTGTACCTGTCATCACCTTCGACCGGGATGCTTGCTGCCCAGAGGGTCCGGGCACTCGATCGGGTAAATTCGATACCGGCATCGCGAAATACGCTCCATACAAACCCTGAACAATCATAGCGATTCGGCCCCGATGATCCGTAGAGATACGGAATGCCCCATCGGGACTGGATGCCGCGCATTAGCATTGCCGATGTGCCCGCATTGTAAACCATCCGCCCGGCGGCCAACGCGCCCATTGATGGGCTGGACGACACGATCTTCTTTACAAGTGATTCAGGCTTTGGTTGGACGACTATCTCGTTCGTTAGAACGGGCCGGACCGGCCGGCTGGTTGGCTGGGTTGAAACAAGGGGCTGTTTTGGGCTGTTTGAAGGCGCTTGGGGCTGGTGCAGGGGTTGACTTGATACTGACTTTACAACTCTTGAACGGTCCTGAGCATATACCTGATACGACGCACTGAGCACAAAGCCGGCAGCGATCAGAGATACGGCAAACGCCATCTTCAAATTTTTCAAAACTTTTCCTCCTTGGGCCCAGGCCGGAATGGCCAAGGCCGCGAAGCACCACGCAGGCCCTTCGGGTAAAAATTAATGGCTTTGCTGCCAAGTTTGCGGGAACCACGGCACAAAAAACCAAGTGAATTCTTCTTATTGCTTCGTTTCGGCTAAAGGGTTTTCGGGTGAGTTCCGAAAATAAAGATCAGAACCGAATGGAACGTATGATCTGTTAGCCAAGAGAAAGGCTAGCATTTTGACGCAAGGGTTGGCAAGAGGGGCAAGAGTGGTTTTTTTGATCATCGGCCGGGCCTTTTCTCATTTTCGAGAAAAAGCCCCGCCGCCACCTACCTTCCGAGCCTGTCAGTTGTCCTGTCCGTATGCCACAAAATAGGGCCAATGGACATGCAGTTCCAAAAAAGAAAATTTTGGAGAAGGAGATACCGGAAATACGAATAGGCCGCCCATATTGGACAGCCCATTCTTTATTGATGCCGCTACGGCGCCTAGGCCGAGAACGATGTGCCGCAGCCGCAGCCGCCGCTGGCGTTCGGGTTTTCGAACGTAAAGCCCGAGCCCATGACGTTCGTCGTGTGATCGATCGTGATCCCGTTCAGATACTGGGCCGAGAACATATCGACAAACAGCTTTATGTCTTCCTTTTCAAGAATGAAATCGCCTGTGCGCGATTCTTCTTCGATATTAAGGCTGTACTGAAACCCCGAGCATCCGCCCGGAACTACTCGCACGCGGAGCCCCGCCGTTTCCGGCAGGTCTTCTTCGTTAGCCAAGAATTTTTTGATCTCGGTGATCGCACTTTCCGTGACCACCATCTCGATCGAAGGTGCTGCAACTGCTGACATATTGATAATTGCTCCTAATCAAAAATTAAGACCCGCCCCGGCGAATCCTTACGTTAATGTAAATATTACCCAAATTCTCGAAAAAATACAATCATATCGTACGACTGGGGCCAGCGTACGTCCAACATCTTCCATCGATCGATCGATCGTGACTTTTGATGCTTTGTCAATTGCCAGTAGCTTCAGCTAGTGGTGCAAATGATAAGAATGAAAGGCTTTAGAGGGAATCCGGTGCAGAAATTCAGATTTCCCTCTTATTCCGTCGTTTGTAACTGTTTACCACAGAATAAGATGAAGAAAAATACCGAATAGGATGAACAAGAGACCGCCCCTCACGCCCGTGACACTATGGTCAATTCCGGTTTCATTGCCTCGATCGAAACTTGTCGTGCCACTTCTTCTGCGATCTTACGGAAGGCGACGGCTTGGGGTGAATCGGGCGATCCGACAACGACTGGCACGCCGGTGTCGCCGCCTTCGCGGACCTCCATACCGAGCGGCACTTCGCCGAGCATGTTAAGGCCGTATTCATCCGCCAGTTTCTGGCCGCCGCCTTTGCCGAAGATATCATAGCGGTTGCCTGTGTCCGGTGCGATAAAATACGACATATTCTCGACAACACCAAGCACCGGAACGTGTACTTGCTCAAACATCTTGACCGAACGGCGAACGTCTGACAGCGAAACTTCCTGCGGTGTTGTGACAATGACGGCCCCCTGCACGGGCACAAGTTGTGCAAGCGAGAGCTGGACATCACCGGTTCCGGGCGGCATATCGACTATCAAATAATCAAGCTCGCCCCAGTTTACATCTGTCAAAAACTGCCGCACAACGCCGTGCAGCATCGGGCCGCGAAGGACCATCGGTTTATCACGCGGCACAAGCACTGCCATCGAGATCATCCTGACACCGTGTGCCTGCAGCGGGATAAGCTGTCCGTTAAACACCGGCGGCTGATCAAAGCCAGTGCCGAGCATAAGCGGCACGTTGGGCCCGTAAACGTCGGCGTCCATCAGCCCGACCTTTGCACCGTTCTGGGCGAGAGCGACGGCTAGGTTCACGGCAACGGTCGATTTCCCAACGCCGCCTTTGCCTGATGAGACCGCAATGATGTTCTTCACGCCCTGGATCGCGACATTGTTTGCAACACCGCGTCCCTGCGGCACCTCGGCGTCCATTGTCACCTTAACATTCGTCACGCCTTCCAGGCCGCTTACGATGCGGTCCGCATCGGCCTCCATCTCTTCCTGAACCGGACAAGCCGGCGTCGTCAAAACGATGCGGAACGAAACATCGCCCGCGTCGATCTTAAGATCGCGAACAAATCCCAAAGTTACGATGTCCTTATGAAGATCGGGGTCGATGATCTGTCGAAGCGAATTTAATACGAGTTCTTCAGTTAATTGGCTCATTCTCTTGTCAGAACCGGAAGCTGTAGCGACCGGGTCAAGTATCTCTTGTCAGAACCGGAAGCGGTAGCGACCGGGTTCCATATTGCTGCGAAACTCAATTGTAGCAAATTCGACCCGGCTTCGCTGTAGGGCTGCGGTTGTTTATCCTCTAATAGAACGAATAACCTGTATGAATAAGATACCGATGAATGAGAATGATCTTAAAATCTACGAACAACTTCGGTCAGGAGGCTCAGGCTATGTCGAATTGCCGCGTGGCTTGTTTGCTGTTTGGGGCAAGGAATCGGTCCAATTTCTGGACGGGCTGATCACCAACGATGTAAAAACGCTCGAAGATGGCGCCGAGATGCTTGCTGCCTTTCCGAACGCGCAGGGCCGTTTGCTGGCACTGGTCCGGATCTTGCGGCAAGGAGAGCGCTTCCTGATCGAGACCGAGGAGGCAACCCGCGAAAAGCTTTTTCAGAACCTTTTCCGGTTCACCTTTGCCGGCGATTTTTTTGTTGAGGACCTGTCGGAGCAATATCAATACTTCGAGATATTGAGCGGCCAGTCAGAACCACCTGCATTAGCGCGTGGGTTCTTGCCTCCGCGTGATCAGTCAGAACCACCTGCGTTAGCGGGTGGGTTCTCGTTCACCACCGGCCGCTCAATAGGCCAATTCATCCCGACCGCTGCCGCCAGCAAGTTTCGCGACGACCTGCAAAAAAACGGATCGCTCGAACTTTCAGAAGACCTTTACGAAACCCTTCGGATCGAATCAGGCATCCCGAAATTCTGCATCGATATGGACGAAAACACGATCGTTCCCGAACTCGGCCTTGACGGCCTTATCTCCTATAACAAAGGCTGCTACATCGGCCAGGAGATCATCGCCCGCATTCACTTCCGCGGCCACGTCGCCAAACAACTAACCGGCCTCATGTCAGAACCGGGAGCGGTAGGGACTGGGTTCCTTCCGGGCTCTGATCTGCGCACACCCGACGGCAAAAACGCCGGCCGGATCACATCGATCGCTTATTCGCCTGACCGCAACCGGAACATCGCCCTCGCATATGTCCGATACGATCATCTTGAACCCGGCACAAGACTGATGAATCGCGATCTCGAAGTCGAAGTAACGAAGTTGCCCTTTAATTGAGAAAGTGAGGTAAAATATCAACTATGCCATCGGTCGCCGAAACAACCTTGGGAAAGCAGATCTTTAGGATGCCGCAGGATGATTTTACGCTTGAATTTCCTGAGCCGTTCTTCTACGTGGTAAAGACGCTCGGAAGAAAGTTTACCGACCAGGAACTTCTTGCCATCGACGCTGCCAATGAAGATCTGCGGATCGAAACGAACGCGGACGGCGATTTTGAAATTATGCCCCCTCCATTTCCTGAAACCAGTCGGAAGAATATGGCTATCGATGCTCAACTCTGGATTTGGGCAAATAAGGACGAGAGAGGCATCTGCTTTGAATCATCAGCAAAATTCACATTGCCAAACGGTGCCAAACGGATGCCGGATGCGGCGTGGATATTGAAAGACCGCTACTTTGCCCTATCCGAGAAAGAAAGGTCGGAAAGGTTTGCAAGGATCGCACCGGATTTTGTCATTGAGCTTCGATCCAAATCGGACCGCTTGCCGATCTTGAAGCGGAAGATGAAAGAGTATATTGAAAATGGCGTTCGGCTAGGTTGGCTCATTGACCCGCTTGAAAAAAAGGTCCATATCTATCGTGGTGATGGCCAGATCGAGATATTGGAAAGCCCGGTCCGCGTTTCGGGCGAAAAGGTACTTCCGGGCTTCAAACTTGATCTTTCTGACATTTTTTAGCCGGGCCCGGCCAGAGATTTAGATCGATCGAGGTTCGCCCAAACGGCGGGCCTTTTGCATTTTCGATAGAAACCGTCTGAAAATGAATAGAGGCAAAATGAGTATGGAAGACCTGGACATCGATCTCCCGAACGCGAAGCTGGCTTACACAATAATACAATCGCTGCTGGCCGGGCATGCGGCGTTGAGCGATCTGCTTGTTCTAATGGCGCATGCGCTCGATGAGGACGTGACGAAGGCACTCACGGCGACGAATGAGTGGCAAAACTATCTTGAATCAAAGCGGGAACTTGAGAGTACTAAGGTGCAGATCGAGAACTTCGCCGAGGTATTGAAAGCTCTCGAAGGCAATAAAACGGCTAGCTTATAAGAAAGATTGAAAAGCTAATGCAAAAATCACGGCGAGATTACGAATCTACACATTCAAAAAGAAAAAACTTGCCCAGCAGCACCGAAATGGGATGCTGAGCGTGTTTCTCAAAGAACTCTATAAGCTAAATTTTTATGTTTGATCTGATCATAATCGGTGCCGGGCCTGCCGGAATCGCTGCGGCCTATGAGGCGAAGAAGGCGGGCCTTAATTATCTTGTGCTTGAAAAGGGTTTGATCGGCAACACGATCTATAACTATCCGGTCGGGCTGACGGTTTTTTCGACTACGAATGAACTTGAGTTTTTTGACGGCGAGCTTAAACCGGCGAGAGAAAAGCCGACGCGGGAGGAACTGCTTTCTTATTATGTGCGGTTTGTTTTGGATAACGAACTGAATGTGCGAACCGAGGAAGAGGTTACAAGTATTAAAATGTTACGGTCGGACTTCCTCTCTGTTTCGTCCCCGTCATCTTCTTCTGTGGTACGAAAACTAACCGCGGAAAAAGAAGACGAAGATGAAAGAACTGAGCGAACATTTGTTGTTGCTACAAGCCGCGTAACCTATGAGACAAAGAGTGTGCTATTCGCCATTGGTGCAATGGATCATCCGCGAAAATTGAATGTTCGGGGTGAAGATCTGCCGAAGGTCTTTGATCATTTTCGCGAAACTTATCCGTGGGTAAAGAAAAAGGCGCTCATTGTCGGCGGGGGGAATTCCGCTGGCGAGGCGGCGTTGTTTCTTGCTCAGGAAGGCGCCGAGACGACACTTGCTATCTTTCGCGGCGATTGGGAAAACAACGATCCAAAACAGGGCTGTATAAAATATTGGGTCAAACAGCCGCTTGAAGAAGAGCTGAATGAGCATTGCCTAAAGGTTTTCTTTCTTGGAAAAGTGGTCGAGATCCGTGAGAACGAGGTCGAGTTGGAAAGCGAGAACGGCGAGCGCGTGGTGATCGAGAATGATGTCGTATTCGTACTGATAGGATCGGACGCTGATCTGACGATGCTCAAAAGCCTCGGTGTCGAGGCCGAACCCGGAAAAGGCGGCGAGGTGCCGGCTTACGACCCCGAAACCTTTGAGACCAATGTTCCCGGCATCTATGTCGCGGGCCATTTTACGCATGAGCGGCATATCAAAGCCGCGATCGACGCCGCCAAAACGCTTGTGCCAAAGCTCGCCGCGAAAATGAAACGTGAGCGGGCCGTTGTGGTTTGAATACTGCACGTTTTCATTGTGAATTTCGTGTGGATATTTTGGTCCAAAAGAGATTTTAAACACAAAGGGCACAAAGGGGAAGACGCAAAGGGCACGAAGAAGAATATCGATCAACCAAAATGCAATTTATTAGAAATGCGGCATCCGGAATTTTCCGAGACGCCGCAAATGGTTTTTAGGATGCAAATGTGACTACTGGCCGTCTGGTGACTTCATGCGGATAAGCGTCTTTTGACCCTTGAACCGCTCGGCAAGATTTGTCGGGTTGATGTCATAAGCGGTGACGTCGAAGGTCTCTTTGGTCACGCCGCCGACGCTTGTGGTCCAGCGGTACGGAAGCTGGACGCTGCCGCTGACGCGATAATCAGAGAATTTTACCAGGTGTTGGACGCTTGCTTCGGCGTCCATCTTTTTCGTAAATGTCATAGCCGCGCGTGGTGCCTCGCCCGGAATCGGCTCGCCCTTTACGAAATTTACGACTGCGGGCATCGGGGAACCCGCATAGCTCATTGCGACGGGAAGGCTGCTTGACTTGCTGAAGAACAGCTTGTAATTCGCACCGCCAAATTCGGCATTCACGATATTGACCGCCGTGCCGTCAATGTCGCTTTCACCGGCGAAGGTGTAATTTACTTCAATGCCTTCAGGCGCCGTGACAAGCAGTGCCAGCGAAAGCCGAAGCAGTTCGTTCTGCCTCGCCGCCGCTGCACGAGAGTGTCCAACGACAACGCCTTTTTCTCCGTTCAAGGTCCTTGCGCCTTCAACCACGCGGACCTCATCCGCCGCGCCGTCGCCCGACCTGCGGATCAAGATCCTCTTTTCTCCATTGCCGGCAGGTGCCTGCCCGTCAACGACCTTATCCGTGACAATTGCTTTCTTGCCTTCCACGATCACAAATTCACGCTCGCCCGCCGGAATGTCCATGACCTTTGCGTTGCCGTCGTTGGTCACGATCATAACGTCGTTCTGCTGCAAGACGGCCCTCGCGCCCGTGCCGTCATCTTTTCCGATCTTGACCGATTTCATAAGCTTATCGGGGAACTGGATGGCAATTTCGGTGTCACCTTGCTCCGTTTGCTCGGAACCATCCAGCTTAAATTGGTGCGTCGAGCGGC
>CAUJFK010000258.1 GCA_963169175.1 Acidobacteriota bacterium
TGCCGGAACTTTCTCGGGCTTGACGCAGAAGCACGCCGATCTTAAATTCCTCAAAACCCTTGTCATAGCCTTTAGCGAACGTCTTATCCGTTCGCTTTCTTTTAGCTACGTATTTGGTTAGATCGCTCATTTGTTTCTACCTCTGTTTAGATGATCTGTTTTTCGCTGTTGTGCTAGTTCGATCTCTGAAGTCGGGGTCTTTTGAGATTTCTTGGCAAACGCATTGGTCAAAACAACGAGATTTCCCTTATCCATGAAGCCGAGTAATCGAAAAGTATCGCCGCCGAAATCTATCCGAACTTCCCAAATACCGTCCGTTCCTTCGAGCTTTTTGAAGTACTGAATCGGAACCATTTCAAGGGTCTCGACCAATTGCAGCACCCAAGTTACTTTTCGGGCGTGTTTGGCCGACAGCGAATCGAGAAAATCTTCTATCGGACAGACACCGCTTGCCATCTTGTAGAAGATGATCTCACGCATATTCAGGTTAACCTAAATGTTAACAATATTCAATCGCAAAATGTCGAGATCACCTGTGAATCATGGTATATTTCCGACAAAATGCAAGATCGTGGACGCCTTCAGCGGCTTCCATTATCGACTCGCCGGCGGCTGCGCGAGCGTCCAACATTCTTTCGCGCATGGGCGAGTTACAGGCGGTCGTACTCTTCAGGTTCTACATCGGGGGCATTGGAGAGTAGTTCACGCATTTTTTCCCAGCCTTTGCGTTTAATGTGATCTTCTACCGTTCTGGCAGTGTCCCAACATGAAAGTTGCCCCGACAGCGCAATGGCGAGGAACTGATCCAACGTCATGCCTTCTCTTTCGGCGACACTTTTGGCACGGCGAAGCAGTGAGTCAGGAAGTTCGGCAGTAATCGTGGTCATTTCTTTTCGATCAGCTCAAGAAAACCTCTTGGCGTTATTAATGTTATGTCAAAATCGGCGGCAGATGCAAAATCTTTTGAATTATAGGTAATTATATATTTCGCGTTCGACCTGACAGCAAGCTCAAGAATAAACGCATCGTCCGGGTCCGCCGCAAGAAGTCTCCAAAGGAAAAATATTTCGTATTCCTGTGCGATTAACTGAATATTCTCAATTGCCCGATCAACATCTTCGTGCGAGATAAACTCGCTCATTTCAGGTCTTTTCAAGACCTCTTCATATTCAAACAACAATGGATTCGAGATTGCGATCTTAAATTGTTCGTCGTCAAGATTCATCAATAAGTGATTCGCCGCCCCACGTTTTGAACGGAAGGCGGCAACTAGAACATTTGTGTCGAGAACTACCTGAATCTTTCCCATCAATTACATATGAATCGTCAGATCGTGCACGCCTTCGGCGGCTTCCATTATGGATTCGCTTACCGTTGGGTGGGCGTGCATTATGCGGCCTAATTCGTCCGATGTGGTTTCGAGGGCCATGCCGACGCAGGCTTCGGCGAGGAGTTCGGTGGCGTGCGGGCCGATGATGTGGACGCCGAGAACCTCGTCGTATTTTTTGTCGGCGACGATCTTTACGAAGCCGTCGGTTTCGCCGAGAATGCGTGCCTTGCCCGATGCGGAGAATGGGAATTTGCCGATCTTAACGTCGTAGCCGGCTTCTTTCGCTTTGGCTTCAGTCAGGCCGACGCTCGCGACTTCGGGATCGCAGTAGGTGCAGTTTGGGACGAGGTTGTGCTTGATCGGAACGACCTTTTTGCCCGCGATCTTTTCGACAACGAGGATGCCTTCTTTTGAGGCGAGATGGGCGAGCTGCGCGGTCGGTAAAACATCGCCGATGGCGAAGATGCCGGGATCGGCCGTTTCGCAGTATTCATTGACCTCGACCGTGCCGCGTTGGCTGACCTTTACCTTTGTATTCTCAAGCCCGAGGCCTTCGAGATATGCCATCCGCCCGACGGCGACGAGCAGCATCTCGGCTTCGAGCGTAACCGTATCGCCCTTCGCGTTCTTGCCCGAAACCTTAACGCCCTTTTTAGTCTTCTCCATTTTGTCGAGCTTAAGTCCGGTCTCAACCTTCATGCCTTGTTTTTTGAATGCGCGCTGAAGCTCTTTTGAAACATCAGCGTCTTCGAGCGGCACAATTCTATCCAGCAATTCGACCAGCGTGACTTCGGTTCCAAAGCGGTGATAGACGCTCGCAAATTCCGAACCGACCGCGCCCGAACCCATAACTACAAGCGATTTCGGCACGGTCGTTAATTCGAGAATATGATCGGAATTGACGACCTGCTTACCGTCCGTTTCAAAACCCGGAATCGGCCGCACGACCGAACCGGTTGCAATGATGATGTTCTTTGTATCGATCGTCTCGTTCTTGCCGTCAGGATGCGCAACCTCGACCTTGTTTTTGCCCAAAATCTTGGCAAAGCCGTTATAGACCGCAACCTTGTTCTTTTTCATCAGATAGGTCACGCCAGCGCTGTTTTTCGCCACGACATCGGACTTATATTTCTGCACACCGGGCCAGTCATAGCTGAGTTCTTTCACCTTCAGCCCAAAATGCTCAAATTCGCCGGCCTTTTGATAAAGATGCGCCGCGTTCAACAATGCCTTTGTCGGAATACAGCCGCGCAAGCCGCACGTCCCGCCAAGCCGTGCATCTTTTTCCTTTTCGATCAAAGCTACCTTTAACCCAAGTTGCCCTGCCCGAACCGCAGCAACATAACCGCCCGGCCCCGAACCGATAATAGTAACGTCAAATTGTTCAGCCAATGCTTTATCCCTCACCTATTTATATTCTGCTTAAGACGAAACTATCATTATAGAATCTTGTCCGAACGTAAGCTAGTGAACCTGCGTTCTTGTCAGAACCGGAACCGGTAGCGACCGGCCTCTTGATCGCCAGGGCAGAAAAGAGGCCGGTCCGCTTACGCTCGCGGTTCTGACGTGGGTGTGCGGACTTGAATTAGGGTAAAATGCCTTTTATGGATCATTCACAAGAGTTTCTCAAGCTGGTTGACGAGGCTAAGGCCGAGACGCGCGAGGTTTCGGTCGCGGATACGCTTGAACGCAAGAAAAATGGCGCGACGCTGATAGATGTCCGCGAGGACAACGAGTTTGCGGCCGGCCATGCCGCCGGAGCCGAACACATGGGTCGCGGGATTATCGAACGCGACATACGTTCCAAACATCCCGACAAGGACGAAGAGCTAATCTTATACTGCGGCGGCGGTTTTCGGTCGGCTTTGTCGGCGGTGAATTTGCAGAAGATGGGTTACACCAACGTTTGGTCGATGGCCGGCGGGTGGTCGGCGTGGAAAGCGGCGGACGCGCCAGTTGAGTAGATATCGAATATGACCGACGACGAAAGGCTGACATACGACGAAAGGCGAGCGAGAACGCGCGAGCTGGCTGCGGAATTTAATGAGAAAGGCGAGCCTCTTGGCTGGTTCGATGCATTGTACAAGGAAGCCGAAGGCGACAGCGAGAAGGTTCCGTGGGCGGATATGGAGCCGAACCGATTCTTTCGCGAATGGGCGGAATCTACGGGCTTAAAAGGCGACGGGCGTTCAGCATTGGTCGTCGGCTGCGGGCTGGGCGATGACGCAAAGTATCTTAACGATCTTGGTTTCAAAGTAACCGCGTTCGACTTGTCGCCGACGGCCATCGAATGGGCGAAAAAAGTTTACGATGATTCGGACATCAAGTTTGAAACTGCCGATCTGTTCGATCCGCCGCGAGAATGGATTTGGCAGAAAGAGAAACCACCTGCTAACGCGGGCGGATTCGACTTTGTGCTTGAGATCTATACTATTCAGCCGCTGCCGCTTGAAATGAGGCCAAAAGTAATCGATTCGATAGCGGCGTTTGTCGCACCTGGCGGCCGGTTGGTCGTTGTCACGCGCGGGCGTGAAGACGGAGAAGAGGTCGGCGTCGTGCCGTGGCCGCTGTCGCGTGAGGATCTGTCAAGATTTGGCGGGACTGGCATGGTCGAACTGAGTTTCCAGGACATTTGGGACGTCGAGGACGAACAGCGGCGGTTTGTGATCGAATATCAGAGGAGTTAGCACTCGGGGGTTCGGAAGAGTATTGCTTTTAGATCGACACAGGTTTACGCGAACATTGCGCTGCGTTCGGCAAATTCTTCTTTGAGGCTGCCGCAGACGACGCTGCAAAGTTCAAAAACGGAAGGGTCGGTGATCGAATAATAAACGATATTGCCAACTTTGCGGCGGCCGATGAGCCTTTCGTCCTGCAGGATCTTTAGATGTTTGCTCACATTCGGCTGGGTTGACCCAACCGCTTTTGCGAGGTCGCTGACACTTAATTGCTGCGTCTCAAGTTCTTGCAGGATCTGCAAGCGAAGCGGCTCAGACAGCACCTTAAATCTTGCGGCAACATCAGTGATCGCTTCGACCGGCATTTTCCAGGTTTTTACTTTTCGCATATTTGACAATATAACTACATACGCATACACTAACACGTGGATGAATTATAATGTTTCGAAAGGAGCAAATGCAAGCAGTATGATCAAGCAAGCGACGGTACACGAAATAAACGAGATGCTCACGGGCGGCGGCGAATGCCAGGTGATCGATGTTCGCGAATTTTCGGAATTCAACAGCGAACGCATTGCCGAAGCGCAGCTTATGCCGCTGTCAAATTTTGAAAAGCACGCCGACGAGATCGATCATTCGAAGCCTGTCTATCTGATGTGCCGTTCGGGCAGCAGAGCGAAGCAGGCCGCCGAGAAACTGGCTAAAAAAGGCTTTACGGACATACATATTGTCGAGGGCGGAATGGCGGCGTGGGGCAGTGCGAACCTGCCGATCGTGAAAGGCGGATCGAAGGTCTGGTCGCTCGAGCGGCAGGTACGTTTTGCGGCGGGGTTGATCGTTCTTTCGGGCGTCGTACTCGGATATTTTCTGACACCTTATTTTTATCTGCTAAGCGGTTTTGTTGGCGCCGGACTGACATTTTCGGGCGTAACCGACACATGCGGAATGGCGATGGTGCTTGCAAGAATGCCGTGGAATAGGGCCCCGGCATCGTAATGGGTTCAGAAAGGTATTACAACCTTTTTGAAATCCGCGGCTTAGTGACGATCACAAAACAACACTTTTTGGAGATCGGGCAAGTTGAATATTTTAGGGAGTGACGGTCATGAAATTCAAACAGTTCTATTTGGGATGTCTGGCTCACGCGTCTTATTACATCAGTTCAAATGGCGAGGCAGCAGTGATTGATCCTCAGCGCGATGTTACGCAGTATTTGGACGAGGCCGAAGCGAATGGAGACAAGATCAAATATGTGATCGAGACGCACTCGCACGCCGATTTTGTCAGCGGCCATTTGGAACTGGCAAGACGGACGGGAGCCAAGATCATATTCGGCCAGCGTGCGAACACCGAATTCGAAACGCTGAAGGTTAAAGACGGTGACGAATTGCCACTGGGCGACATAAACTTAAAGTTCCTGGAAACGCCGGGACATACGCCCGAAGGCATTACGATCCTGGCAATGGATACTGAGGATCCGACGGAACCGCTGAAAATGTTCACCGGCGACACGCTGTTCATCGGCGATGTCGGGCGGCCGGACCTGATCGGATCGAAAGGATTTACAGCGGAGCAGATGGCGTCGATGCTCTATGACTCGCTGCACGAAAAGATCCTGCCGCTACCGGACGACACTTTGGTTTATCCGGCACACGGAGCGGGCAGTTTGTGCGGCAAATCGCTATCGTCCGAGACGTTCTCAACGCTTGGAGAACAGCGGCGCACAAATTACGCGCTACGTCCGATGTCGCGGGAGGAATTTATCATGGTAGTGGCCTCAGACCAGCCGGAAGTTCCTGCCTATTTTCCGATCAGCGCTTCTCAGAATCTGAAAGGCTCGGCCGACCTGGCAGACCTGCCAAAACCGGAACGCCTTAACAGCGAAACGATCGCGAACTTTGACGGTGTTGTCATCGACGTTCGGCCGGTCGCGCAGTACGGAGCCGGACATGTGCCGAACTCGATCAATATTGGCCTCGGCGGCCAGTTCGCTTCGTGGGCTGGAACGCTGATAACCGTCGGGACGCCGATCGCCATAGTTGCTGAAACTGAGGAGCAGGTCGATGAAGCTGTGATGCGTTTGGCCCGCGTTGGTGAAGAATCGGTAAAGGGTTTTATCCTTATCGCGGAATATGCCGGCGACAAGAAAACGGTTGAACAAATTCCCGTTGATCAGGTGAATCAGAAGCTAAATGATAACATTCAGTTTGTTGACGTTCGTCGTCCGGCTGAACATGCAGCGGGACATGCGGCGAAAACGATGAACATTCCGCTCGACAAACTTTCACGCGAGATCGACCGGCTTGATCCCGACAAGCCGACATATATCATTTGCCAGGGCGGCTACCGGTCGAGCTTGGGTACAAGCATTTTAGAAAACGCAGGCTTTAAGCAGGTCTATAACACGACCGGTGGAACTAAAGCGTGGCTCGATGCCGGTCTGCCTAGCGAAGAGACCGCCGCAAAAGCCGCGTCGTAAGAGTTTGCGTTTCGCCAACGTTCTCAGTGAATTCGGACCATGTTGTTTTATTTGTTCCTCTTATTCATCTAATTCCGTGGTCATGCTTATGAAAGCCACGGAATTAGATGAATAAGATGAACAAGAGGAAAAACCCGTAAACATGGCGCCTTGGACGTGACGCAAGAGAGGTAACGAAACCATGAACAAAAATATTCGAAGAACAGCGATTTTGTTTGTTTTGGGCCTGGCGGCAATGGCTTGCACTACGATGCCGACGCGTACTTCTGACTCTCGGGCAGTTGCTAAGCTTGGCGTAAGCGAAATGGCACCGGCTGAGGCGAAGCCGTTGGTCGAGGCGGCATATTCGCAGTTCATCGATGTGCGGACGCCTGAGGAATATGCGGCAGGCCATGCGTATCGAGCGAGAAATATTCCGCTCGATAAACTGATGGACAATCTCGGTGTTATCGAAAAAAATGAGCCGGTCTATCTGATCTGCGCGACAGGCCGCCGGTCTATGGAGGCAGCGAAGATGCTGAACGAGGCCGGTTATCCGCAAACGATCAGTATTGCGGGCGGAACCACCGCCTGGGAAAACGCCGGGATGCCGATGCAAAAATAGGTGAAGTTATGTGGTACGACATTGCATGGTTCGTCGGATTGGTAGGCATTTGGCTGCTTTTGCAGCTTGTCATATTGCCGCGCCTTGGTTACTCGACCTGAATGCGCGGAGCATGCGACGCCGGGTCCCGGCGTGAGTCAGACGAAGATGCGGAAAAATGATTTGGGATATGTCAGATCGGAGCCAGCATTCGGAAAACGAAGCTGTCTAAAAATATCGAATTCAACTACAGATGCCCACGCTTCAGAGGCCGTGTCAAAACTTTCTTAAACTGCGGAGCAGTGGCAGAATGTAGCCGCGGGTGGAGCACAGCGGAACCCGTGGGTATGACGAAAACGAGACTCTAGCCCACGTAGCGGGCGACAGAGTGGTATATAACATCTATTACTCTTGTTAATTTAGCGAAAGCCTGCCGCCCGCTACACGGGCTATGAGATATAGGCTCGAATAACCCTGCGTTTCGCTTCACCTACGGCTGCAAAAATGCCGTTGCTCCGCAGCTTTTTAGGGCTGTGTCACAGACTCGTTTGGCAAAGGCTTAACAGGTCACGTCGTTACGTCAAAACGGCTTGAATCTGCGGCAGCTAAATAGTTTTGACACTTACTCGTGAACCGGTAGAAGTCGGACTTGACGGAGGGAGCAACAAACTGAAGTTTGTTGGCTGCGCCGTTGCACGCATTTGCGGACATTATCACGGGAGCAACAAACTAAAGTTTGTTGGACAGTTATTTAACAAGCCTTTTTCAACCTTTCATTTTCTGGAGGAATCAGATGCCTTTCCGCATTGGTCGAAACTCGCGTGTTCACATCGGACGCTGCCGTTTTCTGTTTGCATTGTTTGTTGTCCCGATGCTTTTTTCGTTTGCTTATTCGCAGAGCGTCGATCGGTCGATGTATCAGAGCATGCGGTGGCGAATGATTGGGCCGTTTCGCGCCGGGCGAACGGTCGGAGCGGTTGGGATAGCGAGCCAGCCGAATGTGTTTTTTATCGGCGTAAACAACGGCGGTGTTTGGAAAACGACCGATGCGGGCCGCACGTGGAAGCCGATATTTGACGACCAGCCGACCGGTTCGATCGGCGACATCGCCATCGCTCCTTCCGATCCAAATGTGATCTATGTAGGCAGCGGCGAAGGCCTTCAACGGCCCGACCTTTCGACCGGCGACGGAATGTATAGATCGCGCGACGGCGGAAAAACATGGGAACATCGCGGCCTGCGCGAAGGTCAGCAGATAGCGGGCATTTCTGTCGATCCGAAAACCCCCGACCGGCTGTTCGTCGCAGTTCTCGGACATCCATACGGGCCGAATACAGAACGCGGCGTCTATCGTTCGACGAACGGCGGAACGACATTCGAACGCGTACTTTATAAAGATGAAAACACGGGCGCGTTTCAGGTTGAGATCGATCAGTCCGACCCGAATATCGTTTATGCCGACCTTTGGGCCGGCCGGCAAGGGCCGTGGGAAAACGGTGCGTGGCAAGGCAAGGAAAGCGGCTTTTTCAAATCGACAGACGGCGGAACAACATGGAAGAAGATAACCGACGGTTTTCCTACGATCGAACAGGGCCTTGGCCGCATCGGCTTTGCGATCTCGCGTTCTGACCCGCGCATTCTTTACGCAACTGTGGATGCGCAAGCGAGATTTGGCGGAGTTTACCGCTCGGCAAACGCGGGCGAAAGCTGGACGCGCGTAAACGGCGACCCGAGGCTCTGGGGCCGCGGCAGCGATTTTGCTGAGCTAAAAGTACATCCTAAAGACCCGAATACCGTTATTGTCGCAAACGTCGCATCGTTCAAATCGACGGACGGCGGAGAGACGTTTTCCGGCTTTCGCGGTGCGCCCGGCGGCGACGATTATCACCGCATCTGGATCAATCCGGACAACCCGGACATCATTCTTTTCGGCGTCGATCAAGGCGCGACGATCACGGTGAACGGCGGCGAAACATGGTCGAGTTGGTACAACCAGCCGACAGCCCAGTTTTATCACGTCAGTACCGATAACCAATGGCCGTATTGGGTGTGCGGCGGCCAGCAGGAAAGCGGCTCGGCGTGCGTTGCATCGCGCGGGCGAACGGGTGCGATCGGGGCGTGGGATTGGGAGACCGTCGGAGTTGAGGAATACGGATATGTCGCACCCGATCCGCTCGATCCAAACATCGTTTACGGTGGAAAGATCACGCGTTTCGACCGCCGCACGCGGCAGGTCCAGAATATCGCGCCCGAGGCGGTACGGACAGGGAAATACCGCTTTCTCAGGACCGCTCCGGTCATATTCTCGCCGGTCGATAAAAAGTCTCTTTACTATGCGGGTAATGTCGTATTCAAGACCGTCAACGGCGGCCAAAGCTGGCAGGTGATAAGCCCCGATCTCTCGCGTGAGAAATGGGACGTGCCCGACAACGTCGGAATTTATAAGACAAAAGATATGGAAACGATGCCGCGGCGGGGCGTCGTTTACACGCTGGCGCCGTCGTATAAAGACATAAACACGATCTGGGCCGGAACGGACGACGGTTTGATCCAAGTAACGCGCGATGGCGGAAAGGCGTGGAAAAATGTATCGCCGCCGCCGCTTGGTTCATGGGCAAAGGTTTCATTGATCGACGCGGGCCGGTTCGACGCAAACACGGCATACGCGGCGATAAACACATTTCGCCTCGACGACCTGCGGCCGCATATTTACCGGACGCACGACGGCGGCCGGACGTGGAAGGAGATCGTAAATGGACTTCCCGACGGTGGAATTGTCAATGCTGTTCGCGAAGATCCGGTACGCAAAGGGCTGCTTTATTGCGGTACCGAACAGGCGGTTTATTTTTCGATAGACGACGGCGAGAACTGGCAGCCGCTGAGGTTGAATATGCCCGCGACGTCGATCCGCGATCTGGTGATAAAGGACGACGACGTGGTTGTCGGCACGCACGGGCGTTCGTTTTGGATACTCGACGACGTTACGCCGCTTAGGCAGATGTCGAGGCAGATCACCGGTTCGGAGGCATACCTGTTTGCACCGCAGCGGGCGACGCGCGTTAAACGAAGCCTGCATACCGACACGCCGTTTCCGCCCGAAGAACCCGCGGGCGAAAATCCGCCGGATGGGGCGATCATCAATTATTTTTTGAAGGCCGCGGCAAGTTCGCCGATCACGTTGGAAATTACCGACGCCGCCGGGAAATTGGTCCGCAAATTTGCAAGCGACGACAAACCGCTCGCGGCCGACCCGACGCGGATCAATCCGCCTGAGTATTGGATCAGGCCGTTTCAGCCGTTAAAGAACGAGGCCGGAATGCAGCGTTTCGTTTGGGACCTTTTGTATCCAAATCCTCCCGCCGACAACTACGATCTGCCGATCTCGGCCGTCTATCGCGACACACCGTGGGCGCCACAAGGGCCGGCGGTTTTGCCGGGTGTTTATACACTGAAATTGACGGTTGACGGCAAGAGTTACACTCAAAAACTAAACGTCAGAATGGACCCGCGGGTTAAAACGCTGCCGCTCGGGTTAAAACAGCAATTCGATCTTTCGATCGCGGCATACAACGGGATCGGAAAGGCCCGTTCGATGGCGAACGAGGCCCGGCGAATGATCGCGGACCTCGAAAAAAATTCGCCGAACAGCCCGTCGCTTCCTAAATTGCGCATCCTGCTCAACGGCCAACCGCCGCGTCCTGGAACCGCAATTGCCATCGCCGATCTGCCGCTCGCCCGCCTCGCCGGTGCGTTCGGCCAATTGCTCGACCTACTGCAAGACGCCGACGTCGCCCCGAGTACCCAAGCCGTCGCGGCGGCCAGAGATCTCCAAACGGCGATGACAAAGGTCGAATCGTTATGGATCATTGAAACGGCAAAGATAACAACAGGCGTTAGGTCGAACTAGCGAGATCAGATTGCAGAAGTCCGCGCGTAAGCAAGGGCTTAATGCTCAAGCTGAATGTTAAGCCCTTGATAAAGCGCGGGCTTCGGCATTGTGCTTGCGTGCGATAACATATAGACATCATTTGGTTTAGGAATTTTACTAATGTCAACAAACACACGTATAGAAACAGATTCGATGGGCGAGATCGAGGTACCGTCGGATGTTTATTGGGGAGCGCAGACGCAGCGGTCGTTGAAGCATTTCAACATCGGGTTCGATGTTATGCCGCGCGAGGTCATTCGCGCTTTAGGCATTTTGAAGAAGGCGGCGGCGATCGTAAATAACGATTTGGGAAAATTGGACGACGACAAACTGAAGTTTATCGGACAGGCTGCGGATGAGGTTATTGAGGGGAAACTGGATGAGCATTTTCCGCTGCGGGTTTGGCAGACAGGGTCGGGAACGCAGACGAACATGAACGCGAACGAGGTCATCTCGAACCGCGCGATCGAGATCGCGGGCGGCGAGATGGGTTCGAAAAAGCCTGTGCATCCGAACGACGATGTGAACAAATCGCAGTCGTCGAACGACACGTTCCCGACGGCCATGTACATCGCGGCCGCCGAACGGCTGACGGCATTGATCCCCGAAGTTCAGAGAATAAGCGACGCGATAAAGGCAAAGGCAAAAGAGTTTGAAGGCGTCGTAAAGATCGGCCGGACGCATTTGCAGGACGCGACGCCGGTGACCGTTTCGCAGGAATTTAATGGCTGGGCAAACTTGATCGACCGCGATATCGAGAGATTGCGATTGGTAATGCCGGGCTTGCTCGATCTTGCAATCGGCGGAACGGCGGTCGGGACCGGCTTGAACGCGCACCCGGAATTTGCGGAACGTGCGGCGGCAAAGATCGCGGAATTGACCGGCCTGCCGTTCAAATCGCACCCCGATAAATTTGCCGCTTTGTCGGCGCATGATGAAGTTGTGTTTGCCTCGGGGGCGTTGAAAACTCTCGCCGCTTCTTTGATGAAGATTGCCAACGACATTCGCTGGCTTGCTTCGGGCCCGCGGTGCGGGATCGGCGAAATTTCGCTGCCGGAAAATGAACCGGGAAGTTCGATAATGCCGGGCAAGGTCAATCCAACACAAAGCGAGGCGATGACAATGGTAGCGGTCCAGGTTTTCGGCAATGACGCCGCGATCGGGTTTGCCGGTTCGCAAGGGAACTTTGAGCTAAACGTTTTCAAGCCGGTGATGATTCACAATTTTCTGCATTCTGTCCGGCTTATCCACGACGCCAGCCACGGTTTCGTCGATTACTGCATCGCCGGCATCGAACTCAACCGCGAACGGATCGCTCAATATCTGAACGATTCGCTAATGCTCGTAACCGCGTTGAACCAGCATATCGGCTACGACAACGCCGCCAAGATCGCCAAATACGCGCACAAGAAGGGAATTTCGCTTAAAGAATCGGCGGTTGAACTGAATTTGTTGGCGCCTGAAAAGTTCGACGAACTCGTAGTGCCTGAGCGAATGACGCGGCCCTAAAGCCGGACGGAACCCGAACTTTATTTGGGATTACTGGAGTTGCGAACTAAAGGGCGGGTTTCTGAAGAAGTAGTTGCGAACTAAAGTTCGCGTTCCTAAAGAAATGGACAAAATTAAGGGCTGGCATTCTCGGGGATATCTTCCGCACTACGACAATGACAGGCGAGCTCAGTTCGTTACTTTCAGGTTGCACGATTCTCTTCCCAAAAACGCTCTCTCTCGTCTGAAGGAGAAAAGCCGGGTGAATATGCTACGTGGCAAAGATGATCTTGAGTTGCAGCGGCTCACAGAGAAGTATTTAGATAAAGGTGAAGGCGAGTGTTATCTGAGGCTGCGGCAAGTTGCCGAAGTCGTGGAGAATAAGATCTTGGGCTTGCATCTTTCAAGGCTGATCCTCATAGTCTGGGTGATAATGCCTAACCATGTTCACCTTTTATTCTCACCAATGGCTGGAAATTCCATGACAGCTATTATGCAATTGATAAAGGGAGCGACAGCGAAAGAAGCGAATCTACTCCTTGGTCGAACGGGAAGTTTTTGGATGCGGGACTATTTTGACAGATATATCCGTGACGCCGAGCATTTTCGTAAGGCTGTCCGGTATATTGAGAATAATCCGGTGAAGGCGGGGCTTTGTGATCGAGCCGAAGATTGGAGGCTTGGGAGTGCATGGTGGAGGGAGCGGGAAAAAGAGGTGAACTAAAGTTTGCGTTCCTGAAGAAGCAGTTGCGAACTAAAGTTCGCGTTCGCGTTCCGATCACATCACGGTTTCGATCTCGTCGAATCCTGGCCGGATAAAATCCTGCGCTTGAGGGAATTTTTCTTCCGCCCCGTTTTTGATGCGGCCGAGCAGGCGGATGAGCGGGCGGATACGGTCGGCGTTAGATTCATCCAGCAAGTAGGTCCAGTCGAGGATAGAGCGTTCTATGGCGATCAAGGCGATCTTGATCTGCCCATTTGCGTCGCTTTGCGGATCGCTGAGCTGCTCCGGGTCTTCGAAGCCGTCAACATCGAGCAGGCCATGGACACCTCCGCGGATCTTCACCGGGATAAAGAACAGATATCTATACAGCGCCGAGACCGCTTCTTCAATCGCCTCGCTGTCGCCGGATGAGGACCGGAGCCACTCGGCTCTCGATTCAAGTGCGGGAAAGCCGTCTTTAGCGTATTGATGCGCAAGCACGGCGAACTCTTCCGCCTCGATAAACTTTTCCTGCCGTTCGCGGATATCGTTGAATTCCTCATCGCTGATCGGTGTCGGGTCTATACCGAGCTCTTCGGCCTTTTCGATGATCATTGCCTTCGCGTCGGCTAAGATGTTCGACAGGTTGCAGACCAATGTTTCGCTGTCAAATTCCTGTTCGTCGTCGAACATCTCCGCTTCCATAGCGAACGCGCTGCAACGCTGGGTAAAAGCGCACCTCTCGCACCAGCGGTCGCAGTAGTTATAGATAGAAGGAATGAATTGATCTTTGTTATCCACCTGGATCGGGCGTTCCTGCTGGCGTTAGTCTCCAATAATAACGGTCGGGCATCCCATCGTTATCTTGTTTGGCGGGCCGACAGCTTCAAGTATTTCGTCGCCCTGCCGTGCGGCCGGATTGTTGACGATGATCACGGTCTTTGACGGTGTGATCACAATGCCGGGGCCATGCGGCGGTATAGGTAAGGGCGTTACGCAGGCGTGGATGTCTGAGGTGCCTGCAGCCGCGCTGATTGCGGAACCCATTGCAGCGGCGGCGGCGGCCTTTGTCGCCTCTTCCGCTGCCTTGGCCGCGGGAGCACCGGGTGTCCCGGCGGCCGCAGCCGTTGCAGCCTCAGCGGTCTTGATCCCAGCGTCTGACGCGGCTTTTGCGGATTTCATCGAAGCGGCAACCGCCGCACCAACGCCGCGCCAGGCCGGTAGGCCGCCAATAATAACGGTGATCGCGGTCGGCCCGCCGGTGAGCATCGGCGGCAGCGGATGTGCAACAGGGTCCGAAAGTCTAGCGGCTGGGGGCATAAAATTCCTCCTCTTTCAAGTAAGCGGCTTATCTAAGCGGCGTCTGGCGTTCAAAGTCGTCCTTGTATGTGATCACATCGACAGGGACCGAAAATTTCTCCTGAAGGATCTCTTGATACGGCGATGCCCATGAACCACGGATCGCAAACACCTTCTCGCCGCCGACGGTACGTTCGGTAATATTCATCCCGGGTTTTACTGATGTCCAGGCTACCATCAAAACGACCTCAGAAGCGACGGATTTTTCCTGCTGGTCCTCCTTTGGCGGGGGATAATATGGGCTCATTTCAGTGACCGGATGCGGCAGCTTGACCTTTCCATTCAGCTTTCCGCCGGCCGGCAATATTCGCGCGAAAGGTATTTCCTTACGAGCGATGTCGAAGGCCTTAGGAAGCGGAAGTTCCGCGCGGATCACGTTCAGAGTCTTTGGAGCAGCAAAAAATACATACGCGCAGTCGTGATCGATCTTTTGCTCGCTGCCCTCATACTTGATCATCAGGTCCCAGAGATATTGAACCTGGTCCGTGTGATTTTCGACGGTGTATTCGATCAACAGGCCCGCGTTTGTATTCTTTGCCGTCGCCGTCATTGTGACAGGCTTCAATGTGTACTCGCTCATATTTTCGTCCTTCCGATCGTTTGTCATCGAGACAGAGGCCGACTCGCGTTCGACCGAATTGCTCGTATCCGTAACGGCTGGAACTTCGGCATTTGAGTTCCCAGCCGGGGAGTTGGCCACCACACCGCATGCTACAAGCAGCGCGGCCCCGATAGTCAGCAATAACGACAACCTCACAATACCTCCCTACTTGGGTGCCGGAACGACCGAGCTGTCGTGATCGGTACGCCGGTCCGGGCTGCCAAGCTCTTTAAGGATCTGATTCTGGGTCACAGGGTCATCCTTATGTCCGTGGATACCGATCGTCTGCGATTCCTCTTCATTGCTTCCCGGTTCTGCCGGTTCCGCATTGTCCCGAAGGTTATTTCCGGTGTCATTGTGCATTGCGTGGATCATTTCATGTCCGAGCAATGCAGACTGCGGAAGGTCCGTGGTGGTTCCATCGGGCCGTGTATACGGGCCGTCCGGCACATCCGGATTATAAAATATCGTCGTATCGCTGCCCTGGCCCGGTGTCACTGAGCCAGCTTGATCGTGACGCCGCGCCAAGGCACCATTCTTCCTGGCTGTTGCCTCGTCAAGCGTTTCGATCGTGGTCGTGTGCGTGCCGTTATTGATGTTGTCCATCACCTGTTTTCCGGTCGGCGTGTTGTATAGCTCCGACAACGTATTCAGGGTCTTGCCAACGTAGGCATCGTCACCCTTCACTTTCAGCTTATCGCCGCCGACAGAGTAAGTTCCGTCGTCGTTCCTCTTCACGACCGGAGCATGCTGAATGTTCGTCGTTCCCCATTTACGGCCGCCGCCGCCGCCGCCGGTGCGCGGTTTGTCGAGATAGCCGGGTTCGCCGGTATCGGCATGTTCGGCGTCGATGGGCGGGGCGATCTTGGCCGGAACGATCGGCGTGCCGGAGCCGCCCGAATTGATCTTGACCATCGGGCCCTGGATGGTGATGCCCATCATGTCAACAATGATGAC
>CAUJFK010000259.1 GCA_963169175.1 Acidobacteriota bacterium
TACGTTAGACGTTTCGAAGAAAGGTCACTTCCTTCAGAATCTACCCTTGAGCGATGTTTTAGCCGGTTTGGAAGGCATCTCCGACAGCAGTGAGAGTGCATAGGGCCCACATTCAGATAACTATCCGCAATGGCATTAAAATCATTATTTAGTTTATTTTCCAGCGATCTTGCGATCGATCTTGGAACGGCAAATACGCTTGTTTACGCCAAGGGACGAGGCATCGTGGTCAGCGAACCCTCGATAGTGGCCATCAATAAGGTCACAAATCAGGTCGAGGCGGTAGGCCGCGACGCTAAAGAGATGCTTGGCCGTACACCGGGCAATATCGTAGCTATCCGGCCGATGAAGGATGGCGTTATCGCCAACTTCGAGGTTACGGAAAAGATGCTGCAGCATTTTATCCGCAAGGCGCACAACGGCAAATCATGGGTCCGCCCGCGGGTCGTCATCGGCATACCGTCGGAGATCACGCAGGTGGAACGCCGAGCGGTCGAGGACAGCGCGTACCGTGCAAAAGCGTCGGAAGTTTATCTTGTGGAAGAAGCAATGGCGGCGGCGATCGGTGCTGGTCTGCCTATTACGGAACCGCACGGTAACATGGTCGTCGATATCGGCGGCGGAACGACGGACATCGCCGTTATCTCGCTCTCGGGCATTGTCTATTCGCGTGCGGTCCGCGTTGCGGGCAACGAGATGGACGAGGCCATAACGCAATACATCAAGCGCAAGTACAATCTGCTGATCGGCGAACGCACGGCTGAGGCGATCAAGATCTCGCTTGGCAGCGGGTTCCCGCTCGATGAACCGCTTTCAATGGACGTTCGCGGCCGCAACCTGATCGAAGGCATCCCGAAAACGATCACGATCACTGACGAAGAAGTGCGCGAGGCGCTGTCCGATGCGGTCTCAACCATCATAAACGCCGTTCGTGTCGCGCTCGAGCGTACACCGCCTGAGCTTTCGGCCGATATCGTCGAACGCGGCATTGTTCTTACCGGCGGCGGCGCATTGCTAAAAAATCTCGACAAACGCCTCACGATCGAGACGGGCCTCCCCGTGGTCGTCTCAGATGATCCGCTGTCAAGCGTGGTACTTGGTACCGGCAAAATGCTCTCCGATTTCGAACTGCTCAAACGCGTAAAGTGGGATAATTCATTAATGACAGGTAGTTAGTTCCGGGTTCCAGGTTCAAGGTTCCGAGTTGAAATCATTAACTCGGAACTGAAAACTCGGAACTCGAAACTTGGAAAGGATGGTCGAGCGTAGTCAGAAAGAAGTTTGGCGGATGACACCGTGGCTTGTCATCGTCCTGCTCCTGGGCAATTTTCTGCTAATGGCGTTTGACGCCCGGCAGGTCACCTCGGGCCAGCGGATCATTCGCGTGTGGGCACAGACCGCGGCGGATTTTGTTCAATCGCCTGTCACGTCATTGACCGCCGGTGTTACGAACTATTTCTCCTCGATCGCAAACTTGCGCTCCGCCCAATCCGAGAATGATGCGCTGAAAGAAGAGGTCCAGCGGCTGCAGGTCGATCTGCAGGAGAGTAAGGACCTCGTCGCTGAGAACGAGCGGCTACGGGGCCTGTTGGATCTCAAGGAAGAAGGAAGGTACAAGACACTGTTTGCCCGCATCATCGGGCGCGATCCATCGATCTGGTTCGATTCTTCTATCGTCAACCGAGGCAGCATGAACGGCGTCAAACTTAATATGCCGGTCGTGACCAAGGACGGCCTCGTCGGCAGAGTAACGGCCGTCAGCCCGTTGACCGCGCAGGTCGATCTGATAACTCGTGATAAATCGGGTGTCGGCGGCGTGGTGGGCGAGATCAGCGGCTCGAACGCACTTGGGGTTGTCGCGGGCTCCAGCAAAAGTAACCTTGTCGAAATGCGTTATGTCGCCGGCAGTATAGACGTACAGGTCGGCCAGGTTGTTTACACCAGCGGGCAGGACGGCATTTTCCCGCCTGGGTTAAAGATCGGTGAGATAGTTGAGGTCGTCAGCGGCTCTGCCACCACGCCGCACAAGATCTTTATAAAACCAAGCGCGGGTATCGATTCGATGCAGGAGGTCGCTATCCTGCTTTATGAGCCTCCGCACCCGGAGGAGTTTGATCAGAAGCTGCCGAATGCGAGGAAGAAATGAGTGTCGCCAGGCGGGCTTGAAACCGTGAACGCGAAGCTCGAAACTATTTTTTAATGGGCCAGGTAAAGATCACAATTGCATTGATCCTCGCGATACTTCTGCAATGGACACTGCGGAACATAGCGGAGCCGCTTGCCTATATGGACCTTCCGCTTGTGATCGTGGTCTATGCCGCCCTGCAGCGTGACGCGATCAAGGCTATCCTTTTTGGTACATTTGCCGGGCTTGCGGTCGATGCCTTGAGCGGAGGGCTTTTGGGGTCGAATGCATTCTCGAAAACCCTTATTGCATATATAGTTTCTGAGATCGCGCGACGGGTTTACATGGACAACCTTTTGCTCCGGATTCCCGTCATAGCGGGCGCGTGTTTGCTTGACGATCTGATGTATTTTGGCCTCCATGAACTGCTCGGCCAGCCGCCGCCCGGGCCGGTCCTTGAAACGGCCGCATACTCATTGATCGGGACGACGATCGCCGGAACGGTCATTTACATCCTTTTGGATTACGTCCTGGTCGAAAAGAAGCGGACGCGGAAGCCGGAATTTTTCTCGAACCGGCGGCAAACACGGCGAAAGAATCCGATACGGTTTTAGTACTCCGAGGTGCAGCGTGCAACTCAAGTCGGATCTTTGCCAGGAGGGAACCTCTTTTCGTGTATTTCGCGCTCTTATTTTCGTGAGTTTCGTGGTTATGCCGAAGCGCAACCTCGACCACGAAACACGCGAAAGGGAAGACGAAGATCACGAAAAGAAATTGACGAAATGGATCGGGTAACCAATTGACTTGCGGCGTATGAAGCTTAACGAACAGGGCCAAAATCTTTTTGCACGGATCGGAACTATCCAGGTCGTGGCTTTCGTTCTGCTTACTATCCTGGGTGTACGGCTTTACTATCTGCAGGTTGTGCAGGGTGCATATTGGGCCGAGCGGGCTGAGAATCAGCGGATACGGCTTATCCCGATACCGGCCCCGCGCGGAGCAATATTTGACCGCAACGGAAAGATCCTTGTAGATTCCCGTCCGACCTACAACGTCGTCCTGTCGAACGAACCTCTCAAGAAACTCGATATCAACGACCGTGTCGAGGATTATGCACGCGGCCTCGGCCTGGAAACCCGCTATGTGGTCGAACGGCTGAACCTGATCAAAAAGCAGAACGACTTCGAAACGATGGTTTTGAAGGAGAACGCGACGATCGGCGACATAAGCTGGGTCGAATCGCACACGCTTGAATATCCCGAACTCCGCATTGAACTCCAGCCGCAGAGGTTTTATCCGCTCGGCACCGTTATGGCCCACGTGCTTGGTTATGTCGGCGAGATCAGCCCAAAGCAGCTTGAATCCGAAGAGTGGAAAGCAAAGGGCCTAAGGCCCGGCGACATTATCGGCAAGGGCGGGCTTGAAGAGTATTACGATGAATTTTTGCGCGGCCGGCCCGGTTACCGCAAGGTGATCGTTGACAGTCGCGGCCGCGTGCAAAGCGAGATCGAGGTCGTCCAGCCCCAGGCCGGCCAGGACCTTATCACGACGGTCGATCTGGACCTGCAGCTTGCGGCGGAGCAAAAATTGTCCGACACGCCGACAAAACGCGGCACCATTATCGCCGAAGACCCGAACAACGGCGAGATACTCGTGATGGCATCGCTTCCGTCGTTCGACCCGAACATTTTTGTCCAGGGAAGCAAAACGCCAGAAGGCCGCAAGCAGATCTCGGCTTATTGGCAGGATGAACAGCGGCCGCTTTTCAACCGGGCGATCCAGGGAAGATACCCGCCGGGTTCGACGTGGAAGATACCCGAATCGGTAGCCGGACTAGAGCAGGGCGTCATCACCGTTGCTCATTCGAATCTTGCGTGCGGCGGCGGTATCCAGATCGGGAATAAATTTACCCGCTGTATGGGCAACCACGGCTCGCCGCCGCTTGGCTATGCCATCACGCATTCATGCGACGGCTATTATTACCGGCTTGCCCTGAAAATGGGCATTGAAGGGATCATAAAAATGGTCGAGAACTTCGACTATGACAAACGCTCGGGTATAGATCTTCCGAATGAGAAGATAAGCCAAACGCCAAAAAGCTGGAAGCCGATCATAGAAAAGCGCGAAGGTAAATGGAGCGATATCCGCACGGTGTATTCCGGCATCGGGCAGGACACGGTGGTCATTACGCCGATCTCGCATATCCGGGCGATCGCCAGCATCGGCGTTCGCGGCAGGATGTACACGCCGCACTTTCTAAAGGAATTCAAGACGATCGCGGCAATGGGCGAAGAAGGCCAGGCCGGTTATTTCCCGGCCCGGCCGGCGTTCACATTTCAGCACCCGGAGCCGAAGATAATTGAGATGACGCCGGAGCAGAACGACCTGATCGTAAAGGGAATGTGGGGTGTGGTCAACGCTGGCGGAACGGCAACGTCGATCAAGATTCCGGGCTTTGACATTGCTGGAAAGACGGGAACGGCACAGGTAGCGGAATTGGGCAAGGATGTTGGGGCGAAGAAGGACCATGCGTGGTTCGCCAGTTTCGCACCGGCCGAAAAGCCTGAGATCGCTGTACTTGCTCTGGTCGAGAACGTCGGCTTTGGCGGCAGTTTTGCCGCCCCGGCGGTGAAGGGCGTTTATGAGGCATATCTTGCAAAACATCCGCGCGGAGAACAACCGCCGATCGACGCAAAGCTGGTAGCAAAACGGTAGGGCACGCAGGACGCATTGCGCAGATTCTAAGCCCGCGATAAACGAAATGGTAGCGATAATCGAAAAAAGAGACCTTCGCGATTTTGACTGGCTGACATCGCTGCTGGCGATCGCTATCGCCGGCTTTGGCGTTTGGCAGATCCACAATGCGTTGCCGACTGAAAGCTATTGGACCAAGCAGATATTTGGCCTTGGCATCGCGGTGGTTGCCTTTCTCGTGGTCGCGTTCAGCGATTATCGCTGGATCATCGATTCTGCGCCTTATTTTTATGTGTTCGGACTGGTGCTGCTCGCGTTGGTGCTGACGCCGCTTGGCGTCGAAGTAAACGGCCAACAGGCGTGGGTAAAGCTTCCGGTCGTGGGTCAATTTCAGCCGTCAGAGTTCATGAAGATACCGACCGTGCTGATGCTCGCAAAATATTTCGGCGCACGGCGCGGCGGTGAATTGACATTGAGAGAAGTGCTGATCGGCGGTGCCATCATGGCCGGGCCTATTGGCCTGATAATGCTCGAG
>CAUJFK010000260.1 GCA_963169175.1 Acidobacteriota bacterium
TTTTGTTGAGATCACCCTCGATCCTGCCCGACAGAACTCGATGGTGCCCGAAGATATTCCTCTTGAAATAGTGTATGAGGACGAAGATCTGGTTGTCATCAATAAGCCGACAGGCATGCTGTCGCATCCGTCGCACCGGGAAAAAACGGGGACCGTCCTGAATGCACTTTCGCATCATTTGAACCGAGACGAAGCGGCGGCGTATGTCCGGCCAGGCCTCATTCATAGACTGGACAAGGATACGTCGGGGCTCCTGGTCGCGGCAAAGAACACACGTGCTCACGCGCGGATCGGGATCCAGTTTGAAAAGAAGCAGGTTGAAAAAAGATACCTCGCCCTGGTCGAAGGGATCGTTGCCGACGACGAGGGAACAATCACCGCCCCTATCGGGCGATATCCGGATCAAAAGCTTTGGTCGGTGAACCCCGAGGGAAAACCCTCAGAATCCCGATATCGCGTTCGTCAGCGGTTTGCCGATGTAACGCTGCTTGAATTGGAGGCCATCACCGGCAGGACAAATCAATTGCGGATCCACTGCGCCGATATTGGGCATCCCATCGTTGGCGATACACAGCGGGGCGGAAGGCCGTTTTCGCGGCTGTGCCTTCATTCGCACAAGATCGTTTTTCGGCACCCTACAACTGGTGTCACGGTTCGGCTTGAACGATCTGTGCAGTTCGGTCACTGATCTATCTTGAGCGCAGTGTCGGGAAAGATCTTGACTAACACGCTTACATCGGTATTTCCGTCCGACGCCTCACGCGTAAGTTGTATAAAACCCTTGCCGACGTCATAGTTTTCCGCGGAGCCGGCCCCGGGTTTTGCGTAGCTGGAAAGGTTGGAGATCTTCTTTTTAAAAAGGTCGGGCAGGGGATTTCCAAGCGATTGTCGGGTGACCGCATCGGCCAGGTTTGAGAATGCGTTCCTATAGGTGCTCTCGTTCGGGATCGGGGCAGTTCCGGTCGCGGTGTAGGTGAGTGAGAGCATAGATCCACCCTTTTCGACACCCGTAGCAGAATAATCGATCTGGATGACCGTGCCGCCGCTGTTGGCAAACTGCACCTGCGGGCTTGATCCAACGCACTCGAACTGCGATGCAGGTTCATCCGGGATAGATCGCGCCCAATTTCCGCCGCCAAGATTGACAAACAGCTTGCCGGGGCCGCCGTGCGCGTAGCCGCATACATCTGACGCAGGAAAATAGACCGGTTCAACGGCGGGCTTCTCGGCCTGCTCACGATTTTGGCACGCGGCCATGAATACCAGGCCGGTAAACAATACAGCCACGCGACTTGCGATCGTTACTCTCATTGTTTGTTCCAGAAGGGCTACTTACCCTTAAGCACGTTATTGACCGTATCAGTAAGCTGGGCCATCGAGAAAGGTTTGCTTATAAAATCAGGCCGCCCCTTACCGTCGTCATCCGATTCGTTCGCGTTGCCGGACATAAAAAGTATTGCGAGGCCGGGATGCAGCTTGGCCATTCGTTCTGCCAACTGGCAGCCGTCCATATGCGGCATAAGAAGGTCAGTCAAAAGCAAATCAAGCGGGCCGAAATGGGCCTGAGCAATTTCGAGCGCCTCCATGCCCGTACCCGCCTGAAGCACGTTGTACCCGGCCAGTTCCAGAAATTCTCCCGTCACGCGTCTGACAGCGGATTCGTCATCAACAAGAAGGACCGTTTTGCGTTCGGTCGAAACACGATGGAAGGCGGTTTGCTCAAGCCCGGCGGGCTGCTGCGTATCTATTCTCGGGAACTGGATCTTGAACGTTGTTCCCTCTTCGTCAACACTCTCGGTCCAAATATAGCCTTTCGATTGTTTGACGATGCCATACACCATCGCCAATGCGAGGCCTTTGCCCTTGTCCGTTTCCTTTGTTGAAAAGAATGGCTCGAATATGTGGGCTGCCGAATCGGCTTCGAGCCCGCCGCCTGTGTCCGACATTGCGATCTGAACATATGGGCCGCTCGGCTGAATGTCGGATGAACCCGAAACGAGCGTTATATTTGAGGAAGCGATCCTGACGGTGCCGCCGTTCGGCATTGACTCCTTGGCACGTTCGGACAACGTAGAAAGGACCTGTATGACCTGCACATGATCGACAAAACACAGTCCAAGATCGCTTTCGAGCGAAACCTCGACCTCGATGCCGGCGGACGTTGCGCGAAGATGGTTGGCAAACTGCTCGATCACCGGACCAAGCTGGACCGGAGCGAGCGTCATAGGCTGTTTGCGCCCAAACGCGAAAAGCTGTCGGACAGTGCACGCTATTGAGTTTGCAACTTCCTTTATCTCGCTAACCCGGCTTCGGGCGGGGCTGTCTTGCTCAAGATTCAGGCTGAGAATGTCAACGTGCAGCAGAAGTACGGCAAGGAAATTATTGAAATCGTGAGCTATCCCGCCTGCCAATCGGCCAAGTGCCTCAATGCGGTCCGATTGCCACCGCTTTTTCTCGGATTCGAGGGTGTCCCGCTCGGCCTTGGCACGGGCGGACAGATCTACGGCGAATACTAGTTTCCCGCCGTCGGTCATAGGATGGAAGAACATCTGACAAAGCACCTCAGCGCCATCGGAACGGAGTAAGGCCGTGTCCCCCGCGATCCCTGTCAAAAACGCTTCCGGGTCCGCGGCGATCCGGTCGAGGTTCATTCCAACCGGCTCGCCGTCAGCATATCCCAGCATTTCGCACAGCCGATGATTTGCCGCGGTCAAAATATGCGATCCGTCCATTGCGAATGATGCTATCGGCGAAAGCCGCAGCAGATCATCCAAAGCCGAGGACGAACTAATTCCCGTGAGCGGGTCGGCCTCGTCGGCCGAATCTGCAAATTGTTGGGAAGCTCGAGGCATTGAGTTATTCTTGACTATTTTCGCTCTGTGTCAAACGGACAACACGTGAACTCGTAAGGCCAATCGCCGGCGGTCATCACCGATTCGTCGACCGTAACAGAAATTTGGAAGTAACTTCTCGCCGGCCGCTTCCACTTTGAGAACTTTGTGTTAATGGGTTTTTTTAACACAAAGATCACCAAGCTAAAGACACAAAGAACACAAAATTGAAATTCATTTCTTACAGTCCACTAAGGCAGTCAACCTCCCTTGTTCGATGCGAGAGTCAGGTACTTGTTAGCCGGGAAGTCTGTTTGAATCCGCGGTATTGTGGCGATAGACGTACGCCAGAACTTCTGCGACCGCACCAAAAAACTCGATCGGAATGGTCTGTTTTGGCTCGACTACTTGGTACAGACCGCGAGCAAGCGGAGGATTTTCGACAAGCGGGATGTCGTTATCGCGCGCGATCTCGCGGATCTTCGCCGCAAATGCATCAGCGCCTTTTGCGACGACCATTGGAGCCGCATCCCGGGTGCGGTCGTATCGGAGAGCGACGGCAAAGTGCGTCGGGTTGGTGACGACCACGGTCGCCGTCGGCACATCGACCAAGGAACGCTTTTGCGCCAGCATCCTTGCCGCCCTTCGCCGCTGGCCTTTTACCATCGGGTCGCCTTCCTGTTGTTTATACTCGTCACGAATTTCCTGCTTCGACATTCGAAGGGATTTTTCATGCTTATAGTACGCGTAGCCATAGTCGCCGGCGGCCAATACAAGGAGGACGACTGCGCAGCGAAAGGCCAGCGAAAACAATACGCCGCCAAGCTTCGAGGCCACTGCGGGAAGCGAAGCGTGTATCAGCGACGGGGCCTCGGCGATCAGAGGCGAAAGAACTCCATACGCAACCGTTGCGATAAAGGCAAGTTTGATCACCGATTTGAGCAGGTTTACCAGGGCGTCCGGGCCGAAGATGCGCTTGAGGTTGCTCATCGGGTTCAGACGCTGAGATCCCTGCGTCATTGGATGAGCGGTGAATGACAAGCCGCCCTGCGCGACATTGCCCGCGACCGACGCGGTAAAGGCGAGCAGGATAACTGGAACTGTCAACATCGCGAGAAACTTTCCAGCCCCGAGCACCATGACGTGAAGATCCGTATCGGCTATCTGCGTGAGATGCGCGATGTTCGCTGCGGCACTCTGAAAGTTGAACGCTATCTGTTCCAGAAAGCTACCGCTGAACAGATACAGGGCTGACAAGGCGGCGAGAAGAGAAAGCGCGGCGGGCAGTTCGGCGCCACGCGCGATCTGGCCCTTTTTTCGTGCGTCCTCCCGTTTTTTGGGAGTTGCTTTCTCTGTGCGTTCCTGCGACATTTCAGATCAGCGACAAGACCTTTATCAATCCTTCATGTATCCCGCCCAGCACGTCGCGCATCGCCGACGGAAGAAAGTACAGTGATGCTCCGATCAGCCACAGCCCGACGCCGATCTTTAGCGGAAATCCGAGAATGAACACCTGAAATTGCGGCGCCGTTCGACCGAATATCTCGAGTGCAAACTCAACGGCAAGAAGGACAATAATTGCGGGTGCCGCAAGCGTGACCCCGACCACAAGTGCGTCGGCCGAAAAGCGGATCAAAAGATCAAGCAGCTCGTATGTCATTGCAAATGATCCCGGGACGGTCGTCGAGAAGCTCTTTACCGTCGCCGCAAGAAACCAGTGGTGGCCATTGGCGGCAAGCAGGATCATCATTGCAAACATTTGCGCAATAGTCCCAAAAGCGGTCGTATGTGCCTGTGTCGAAGGATCAATTATGCCGGCGAGCGAGAACCCCATCTGCGACGACAAAAGATGTGCCGCGAGTTCAAAACCGGTGAACACAAGTTTGCCGACAAATCCAAAGATCATCCCGATCACGAGTTCGCCGAACATTACAGGCAGCAGTGCCCAAAAACTGTCCGGCGGTGTTGGGATGCGGGGCATTACCGCCGGCGTCAACGCGATGGCGAGGACAAATGCCAGGATGACGCGGACCTTTGCCGTGACGGCTTTGCTTGACCAAAAGGGAGCAAAAGTTACCAGCCCGCCGACTCGTGAAAGGACGACGAAGAATACGAGAAGCGGGTGTAGTGGTACCTCAAATGTATCCAATTTAATTCAGGCTCACTTCACGAATGGAGTGAAATCGCCGAGGATGGAAGCCGTAAATGTGGTCAGGACTCTCAATATCCACGGAAAAACGACCAGGAATACTAGAAATATTGCGACAACGCGCGGTGCGAAAGAAAATGTCTGGTCCTGTATCGATGTCAGGGTTTGGATCAAACTTACGACCACACCGACGACGACCGCTACAATAAGCAACGGGGCCGCGATCCACATAAGCGTGGTCAAAGCATTTTGTATAAGAGCGGTTACAAGAGCGTCATTCATACGGCTATATCAAACTCCTGACAAGCGAACCAACGATCAGGTACCATCCATCGACCATCACGAACAGCAGTATCTTTAGCGGCATCGACACTACAACGGGCGGAAGCTGCATCATTCCCATCGACAGCAGCACACTTGAAACAGCAAGATCAATTATCAGAAATGGCAGAAAAAGGACGAACCCGATCTGGAAGGCCGTTTTAAGTTCGGAGATCATAAATGCCGGGACCAGCGCCGACGTGGAAACTTCCTCCGCCGAATTTGGCCGCGGCCCTTTAGATAATCGGATGAACAAGGCGAGGTCTTTTTCACGCGTGTGCTTGAGCATATACGCACGCAGCGGCACAAGGCCCTTTTCAAGTGCGTCTGACTGCGAGATCGTACCCTCGCTCATCGGAAGATAGGCAGTGTTGTATATCTCGGTCAGCGTCGGGCTCATAACAAAAAGCGTTATGAACAACGCCAGGCCAAGCAGGACCTGATTGTTCGGTGTTTCCTGTGTCCCGAGCGCTTGCCGAAGAAAGTGGAATACAACGATGAGGCGCGTAAAGCACGTCATCGAGATAAGAAGGGCGGGAATGAAACTGAGGAGAGTTAGGAGGACGACTATCTGCAGCGGTGTTGAACTGTTCGCGGCCTTGTTCAGATCGACAGTTGCGGCAGGTTTTTCGGGAGGTTCGGGAGCGACAGGCTGGCCGCTTGCCGCGAGAGGGGTGAGGAACAAAATGATAGAGAAAAATGCGGGCAAAAATATGGCTTTCATTAGCTGGCTTTGCCCCCGGGGATAATTTTATTCAATGCGGATTCGGCGTGCTTTAGAGCCGCCTTGAATGGTGTCGTATCTTCGGCAAGCAATTCAGCCACCGATCGGGGCACCGCTGGTTCCGAAACAACCTCACCGTCTTCTTCGGCAAGCAGCGTGAACGATTGGGGCGTGGAACCGACCAGCAAAATTCGCTGGCCAAACCTGATCGTTGATACTGTCCGGCTGTTTCCGAGCGAAACGGATGTTAAAACCGCAAGGTCCTGTCCGCCAGGATCTCCGGCCTTTACGCCGTATCCGAGTTTTTTTGCTCCCCACGCTCCGAGAAAGATGAGGCCCACGATAAAGGCCATTGATGCGAGGGTCTTGAGCAGCAGACCGGTCGAGCTTGGCCCTTCGGATGCGGCGGTTTCCTCGGATCGCAGAAATGGGATCGGCTCGTTCTCACCCAATAGTTCTGCAGCGGCCTGAACGGGCGCACTTTGAGTTTTCGGCTCGGCGGTCGACGTCGAGGCAAACGCCGTCGCCGCGGCAAGCGCGAGAAGGATCGAGATCAAAAAACAGTTCTTCATTTCTTTTGGCCGGTCAGTATCTCATTCACGCGGACGCCGGCACGGTCTTCGATCACGACTATCTCGCCGCGCATCAATGACTTGTTGTCAGCCCGAATATCCACGCCTTCGCCCGTTGAGCGTGAAAGCCGGACGATGCTGGCAGGTTCAAGGCCGAGAATGTCGCGGACCTTCATCGTCGCTCGGCCGAGTTCAACCGATAGCGGCAGACGCAGATCGAGAAAGTTGCCCCAAGCGGCAATTATTGCTTCGTTTTCTGTTTTCATTGGATCAGAGCTGGACGATAAAGTCCGTGATGTAAATGGCCTGGACGTGCGGTTCTTCCGATGCGGCCTGGGCGGCACTGAGAAGTTCCTTGCGGAGCTTTGCTTTTCCTTCGGCGTTAAGCACGTCTTCTGACTTCTTTTCCGCCAGGACCGCAAGCATTGCGTTGCGCACCCGTGTGATAAAAAGCTGATCAGGTTTTTCGCTTTCGCTGCCTTCACCACCGTCGATGCCGAGGCTGACGGTCATGCGAAGGTAGCGTGCCTGCGCGGTATCGGCCAGGTTGACGATGAACGGCGGAAGCTCGACGACCGCCTTTACATTCTGATCGTCGGGAAGGGACGGATCATTGGGTTTGTTATGGTCTTCACCCTCGGCCTTTTCGTCTGAGCCGGGTTCTTCCGTGGACTGGCCTTTCTTGGAGCCCTTTTTCTCAGGCTTTCCATTTTCCGCCGCCGCAGCCGAAGAAGCACGCCAGAAGTAATATCCGCCGCCACCGCCGCCCGCAAGAACCACGACCAGAACAAGAATGATCAGGAGCTTCTTCTTGCCGCCTTTCTTTGGCGGGGCAGCAGCTTCTGTATTTTGAGTTGAAGTTTCGGACATAGAGAATTCTCCGTCAATCGCTAGGCGAAATGCGTGCCAAACGCCATCACCGCGTTTTTATCAGTAATTTACTGGGTGAAATGAAAATAGCCGCCTTTTGGAGCAGCTATTTTGACTCGTACCGTCAAAGAACCGACAGTAAATTTCATTGTTTCCTGAATTTGGGTCTGTCAGGAATTTTGTCGGCCTCGCCAACAGTTACCGCTCCTTCGGTTTCAAGTTTTTTGCGGGTAAGCTGGTCCTCGCTTGTTTCGGCAGGCTTGGGGTCAACGGCCTTTGACTCATCTTTTGGCGCGGCGTCATTCGGTCCGGAAGCGGGTTCCTCTGAACCTTTTGTATCGGGCTGTGCCAAGCGCAGAACCGTGATGCTGATACGACGGTTTGCGGGTGCGTAAGGATCATTTGGGACGAGCGGCTCGGTATCGGCGAAACCGACGATGCGGCGAATCTGCTCCGGCTTGACACAGCCCGCTTCGAGCACGCGTCGGGCGGCATTTGCGCGGTCGGCAGACAATTCCCAGTTTGTATAGCCGTTTGCCGTCGAAAAAACACGGCTGTCCGTGTGGCCGCCGATGTTGATCTTATTTGGCAGCGAACACACGCCCCGGGCGATCTCGGTCAATATCGACGAGGCGTCGGCCGTGAGATCAGAGCTTCCCGACGGAAACGACACCTTGTCCGCCTTGTCGATCAGGTTCACTTTTAACCCTTCGTCCGTGACCGATATCTGGACCTGATCTTTATATTTTTCAAATTCCGGCCGGGTCGAAAACTGTTCCTTCAATGCCTGGGCTACGCTAAACAGTGCCTGTTCGTCATCCTTGGAGGTTAGGCTTGTCGGCTCATTGCTTACCTTTTTTGCCTGTGACAGCACACCGCCGTCCATTGTGTCGAACACACCGGGCGAGCGAAAATAGGCCGCTATCTGCTGCTTCAGCTTCATATCAGCCTGCGAGACCAGCCACAGGACGAGAAACAGCGCCATCATCGCGGTCACGAAATCGGCGTAGGCCACCTTCCAGGCGCCGCCGTGGTGCCCTCCGTGACCCTTTGCTTTTTTAACGCGCCGTCGCGGCGGTTTTGGCTCTTCTTTCTTTTCGGCCATTGCTAGATATGCAGCCGTTTATCGCGGCTTTATTTCCTTGAGCATCGGCTCAAGTTCGTTCGTGGGCGGGCGGTCAAAGCTGAAGATGGTCTTTCGGGCAAATTCGACGGCCGTCATCGGTGCGGCGCCGTTTGCGAATGCGACCAAGCCGGCTTTCAGGCAGCCGAAATACTTTGCCTCATCATGTGCAAGATTCTCCAAGTTGGCGGCGATCGGGGCAAGAAATCCGTATGAGA
>CAUJFK010000261.1 GCA_963169175.1 Acidobacteriota bacterium
GGCAGACGGCGGTTCGATGCACTGGGCCGAGACAATAACGCGCGTCCGCGAAATGAATCCGGAATGCAAGGTCGAAGTGCTGATCCCCGATTTCAACGGCGACGAAAATGCGTTGAACAATGTGCTGAAAGCACGTCCGGATGTTTTAAATCACAACACCGAAACCATCGCCCGCCTCTACCGCCGCGTCCGCCCGGATGCGAAATATGAGCAGACGCTCGAGTTGCTGGAACGCTCCGCCCGCTGGCGCGATACTGTTCAACCGGCCATGAAAACCAAAAGCGGCATCATGGCAGGCCTCGGTGAAACATTCGACGAGGTCGTCGATCTGATGCGCGATCTCCGCTCGGTCTCATGCGATATCATGACCATCGGCCAATACCTCCAACCATACGAAAAACGCCTCCCCGTCGAACGCTACGTCACACCCGAGGAATTCGCCGAATGGAAAAAGATCGGCGAATCAATGGGCTTCAAACACGTCGAATCATCACCGCTAACCCGCAGTTCCTATCACGCGAGAGAGCAGGCGGATAGTGGCGACAATGGTGTCTCATTAGTAGGGGTTTCGAGAGCTTAAGGTCATAGATGGCAAACGGAAGAAATAACCGACTTGCGGGACAGATTGGTGAATATTTGGTCTGTGCTGAACTCGCACGGCGTGGGTATCTAGCAACACCGTTTGCCGGAAACATCCCGACGTTCGATGTGCTGGCTACTGACGAAAAGTTCCGAACGGTTCCGATTCAAGTCAAAGCGTCGAGAAAGCAAGGTTGGCAAACTAATGCAAAAGAATGGATGACCTTGACTTACGATAGTGTCACGGAAAGGCTTGATTATGACGGGCCTTGCGAGTTAAGTAACCCGGAATTGATATACGTTTGCGTTTTCATCTCTGACGTAAGAGATCGATTCTTCATCCTAACCAAGGCTCAGCTCCAGACCGTTGTCATCGGCCAATTTATACCTTGGCTTGAAGGTCACGGCTGGAAAAGACCTAAGAAACCGGACTCCTTTCATTGCAACTATAGGCTCGAAGCCTTGAGTGAATATGAAAGCAATTGGAATTTGATTAAGACGAGGTTCGAGAATCTGGGTTGTTAAATTCCGTGCTTATTTAGCAACTTCGTTGTACAATCTTATTTATGAAGCTTTCCCGTGATATTCAAAGTCTCAGTGTTTTCAAGAGGGACACTGCAAAATTCAGGCGGCAATTGAAGAAGACCAGGCAGCCAATTGTTCTCACTGTCAACGGAAAGGCTGATATGGTTCTGATCGACGCTGAATCATACGACGAATATCTGCGTGACAAAGATCAGATCGACATGATCGCGAGTGTCAACCGCGGCATTGATGATATGCAGTCCGGCCGAACTAAGCCGGCGGAGCAAGTGTTTCGCGAATTTGAAGAGAAGTACAAAAACCTGCTCAGCGAATGAAGCGATTCGTAGTCGAGTTCTCCGAAAAGGCAATTGCCGACCTGGATGCGTCATTTGAATGGGGCTGCGAGGTGTGGGGAGCACCGCGGGCGGCGAAATGGTATTTTGAGATACGCGACAGGATCAGCGAGCTGCTGTGCAAGTCTCCGCTCGGTTGTCCACTAGCTCCGCAGCAGCATCGGTATAAGGCAGAAACACGAGTGCTGTCCATCGATAGATACAACGTCCTTTTTCATCTTGAAGGAAAATTGGTAACGATACTCCACATTCGCGGCCCCTTCACGGAGCGCTAAAAGATCATGAACGAAACGGAAAACAAAAACGCGATCGAGATCCTCAACAGGATCATGGAACTTGAACTTGCCGGCGTAGTGCGTTATACGCATTACAGCTTGATGGTTTATGGATACAATCGCATTCCTATTGTTTCCTGGCTGAAGGGGAATGCGGATGAGAGCCTGGCCCATGCATATAAGGCGGGCGAGTTTGTGACGATGTTGGGCGGGCATCCGAGTTTGAAGATCGGGCCGCTGCTCGAGACGGAGAAGCATGACATCGGCGACATCTTGCGCGAGAGCCTCGACCAGGAACGATCGACGCTTAACGTCTATTACGAGCTGCTGAAAGTAAGCGAAGGCACATCGGTCGCGCTCGAAGAATATGCTCGCGAAATGATCCTTCTCGAAGAAATGCACCTCGACGAGGTCAACAAGATGCTCCGAAAGCCCGGCGACCTGGAGCCATTCAACGAGTAGCCACGTATGGAAACTGCAGTGCTTTTGCGGAAGCCCGCGCGTAAGCAAGGGCTTAATAGGAGCATTGAGTATTAAGCCCTTGCTCACGCGCGGGCTTCTGCACTTGAGTCTGACAGCTTAAACCCAAAAACGTTCGATGAACATTCTTACAACGGAACGGCTTCACTTGCGCGAGGTAACGGCGGCGGATGCCGAGTTTATCCTTGTGCTTCTGAACACGCCGAAATTCAAGGCGTTCATCGGCGACCGCGGTTTGCGAACCGTGGAGCACGCGGCCAAATATATCGAAGGCCGCTTTACAAAAAGCTATCTTGAAAATGGATTTGGCCTGTGGTTGATGGAACGGGCAGCGGACGCCGAGCCAGTGGGCATTTGCGGTTTTGTGAGCCGAAATGAACTGCCCGATCCGGACATTGGTTTTGCACTCCTGCCTCAATTTGAGCGGCAAGGCTATGCATTCGAAGCTGCCGACGCTGTTATGCTATACGGACGGAAAACACTTGGGCTTTCGCGCTTGCTTGCCATCACAACACGCGACAACGAAAGTTCGGCGCGGCTTTTAACCAAGATCGGCTGTGTCTTTGAGAGAGAAATAGAAGTGGGCGGCGAAACTTTGAAGCTTTTCGCCGCCGATATATAAGCGATCACCTCTGTGCCGCATTTCCTGTCAATTCGCGGACGGCTCGGTCAAGCTGCGAATCTTTGCCGGTCAATGTTTCGCCTATCGGCCGTGTTACCGGAACATCGACCTGACGGGGATTCAGTTCCATATTCTTGCCGTCGCTGCCGGTTATCATCTGCATCGGTAGCCGAAGCGTTGTTCCGTCAAACAACTGCGTGTTCCATGTAAATATGATCCAGCCGGCTGTCGGCTCGCCGACCACTTTGCCGAGCTTAAGTGTTCGGTAACCTTCGGTCATGTCTTCGGCGTCGGAGAGCGAATGTTGGTTTGTGACGAGCACCGTCGGACGTTCGAGCGCACGCTGACCCAGATTTGACCTGGCCGGTACATTCCAAAATCCGCGCTGTTTCATTGTCAGGTAACCTTTCCGTGCCAAAACATCGATAACATAGACATTTACGAAACCGCCGTTGTTGTTGCGGATGTCCACGACGACGCCTTCCTTCGCCTGGTTCTCTACATCGAGGTCGGCATAAAGCTGAGTGAGCGAATTCGCGGACATATCCGGGATGTGAACATATCCAATCCGGCCGCCGCTGATCCGTGCAACGTATGCCCGATTGTCCTCGACCCATTGGCGATAAAGCAGATTTTTTTCAGCTCCGGTCGAAACCGGTTTGAGCACGACATCGTGCTTGCCGGTGCCGTCCGCCGAACCGGCGATGCTAAGAACAACGCGTCGCCCGACTTTGTTTTCAAGCAATTCATCCAGATTTGTCTTACCGTTGATCGCAGTGCCGTCAACGCTGAGTAGATAGTCGCCGACGCGTACGCCGCCCGCGACCGCCGCCGGGCTGAGTGCGATGATCTCGGTAATTTTAAGCCGTCCGTTCGTTTCATATTCATTTCGGTCAAAACGAAGCCCGAGTTTTCCTATCGGCGCCGGCTGCGAACCTGACTGGCCTCCAACGCCGAGATGCGAAGCGTTCAACTCGCCGACCATCATGTTCATCAACCGCCGCACTTCGTCGATCGTTCTCGCGGATTCGACCAACGGTTCATAGGTCGCGCGGACGGCGTTCCAATCAGCTCCGTGATATTTTTCGTCATAAAAATTATCACGCAGAAACCGCCAGCCTTGCTTGAACACCTCCATCTTCTCCTGGGCAAAATTAACATTGATATTTATGTTCAGGCTTAGCGGCCGAACATCGCGGCGTTCCAGCCCGACGACATTTATCCGGCCGTTTTCGATGTAATAGACCTCTTTGCTGTCCGGCGAAAACTGCGCCTGCGATTTAAAGCCGGGCGTCGAGGTTATCTGTTTTGACGAAGTATCTGTCGCAAGCTCTTCTAGCGAGCGTGTATAAAGGTTCATCTGGCCCTCGGCGGATGCCGAAATGAGCAGCGTTTTTCCGTCAGGGCTGATCGCCACGTTGCCGTTGTCAACGCCCGTGTTTATAAAGCTCGCCCGTCGTTTAATGTCCTCGAATACGATCTCGACATTTTTTACAGCATCCTTTTTTTCCGGCGAAGCCGATGGCGAGGGAGCGGGCGTTGGCGTAGAAGCAGGCAGAGGCGGCCGCCGATCCTGCGGATTCTCCTGCCGGAAAAGATCGCGAAACTGGTCTTCGCGGAACCGCGGCGTCCGCAGTTTCAGATCGATCCGGGCAATGATGCCTTCTTCGGTCCGCTGGCTTGAATCGAAAAGAATGTACGAACCGTCCGGGCTCCAGGCGATTGAACTGCTGTTCGAATTCGACAAAAAGCTGATCGGCCGCGCCAGGCCGCCGGCGGCCGGGACAACGTTCACATTGACATACGAACGGTTTTCCGGTGCGTTGGTAAGAAACGCTATCCATTTATTATCCGGCGACCATTGCAGAGCATCGCGGCCGAGCAGCGGCGACGGGTCGGTGAAAAGCTTGCAAATCTCGCGTTCGCGTTTTGCCTCGATATCATAAATAAAAACGGTCCGCGAGTTTCGAATAAAAGCAAGCGATTTGCCGTCCGGCGAAAACGAAGGAGCAGCGTCTATATCAGGCGTTGCGGTGATCCGCGATTCATTCTCGGTCGCAAATTCGTATTGGAATAGGTCCATTGAACCATCGCGTTCCGAGGCATAAACGATCCGCTTGCTGTCCGGCGACCAGGTCACATGCGATTCCGCCGCCGGCGTGTCCGTAACCTGTGCCGCGTCGCCGCCGTCTTTTACCGATCCCGCAAAAACCTCGCCCCGGGCAATAAGAGCAACCTTTTTGCCGTCCGGCGAAAGGGCAAATTCGCGAACCTGGGTTGAAAGGTTCATTCGCTCAACAATCGGGCTCGATGCGGCGCCGCGGAGCGTGATGGGAACTTCCTGCGGCCTGCCGCCTGTTGCCTTTGTCTTCCAAATGCTGAAATTTCGTTCAAAGACGATCTCTTCGCCGTCATAAGAGAGATTCGGCCAAAGGACGCGGCCGTCCGTAAAGCTTGTGATGGCTTTTGCCTGCGCACCGCGGTTCTGCGACCACAAATTTTGCTGGCCGCCGCGGTCGGAAACGTAATAAAGGTGCGATCCGTCCCCCGTCGCCATAGGCCAAAGCTGTTTAGCTCCGCGATCGGCTATTTCGGTATATGCTTCGCCATTTTTTTGCCAGATCTCGGTTTCGTCAATATGGCTGCGGCCGCGTCGCCACCATTGGTTGGACGAGATTCCGCGGGCGGCAAAGATAATGCTGCCGTCCGCAAGCGGCGATGCTCCGAACTCATTTGTAAAACGGTCAGAACTTATCTGCATAGGCGTTCCGCCTGTCGATGAAACGCGATAAACATCATTCATCCCGGCGATGTCGCGGCTTGTGGACGAAAAATAAAGCCAGTTGCCGTCGCGCGACCAATTATCGAGTTGTTCGTTCGCATCGTCGTATGTTATCCGCATCAGTTCACCGCTTGCAAGATCCAGCACATAAATATCCCCGCCGCCGGTGCGGTTCGACCCAAAAGCCAATTTCCGGCCGTCCGGCGAATACAGCGGCTTCGATTCGTTTGCCGGATGCGAGACAAGCAAACTCGCCGTCCCGCCCGCCGCTGGCACGGTCCAGATATCGCCGCCGGATACAAAAGCGATCTCCTTTCGGTCAGGCGAAAGCGACGGCTCCGTCATATACCGCTTTGCGTTCTGTGCAGAAACGACGGTCAACGAAAGTACAAAAACAACCACGAACAATATTGAAGTTTTGAACATATCGAACAAATTTGCTTTCGGATCTGAAGATATTTGAAGAACCAGGCTCATACGCCCGCGGGCATTATAGGGTTTTCATCAGCGTTTCCAAAACCGCGACCCCGGCACTTTGGTCCAACAAACTTTAGTTTGTTGCTCC
>CAUJFK010000262.1 GCA_963169175.1 Acidobacteriota bacterium
TCGTCCGAACATCGAACGTCTTCGGTATAATCGACAGCCGCGGCCCAGAGACGCAAGATCTCTGCACCTGATTTGTCGATTATCTCCTGCGGGGCCGTCACATTGCCGAGTGATTTTGACTGCTTTTTGCCCTCGCCATCGACGACCCAGCCGTGCGTGACGATCTGTTTATACGGCGCCGTATCGTGCGCAGCGATGCCGCAGCTAAGAGACGAATTGAACCAGCCGCGATACTGGTCGCCGCCTTCCAAATAAACGTCCGCCGGAAACCGCAGCGTGTCGCCGCGGGTTTCGAGCACGGCCACGCAGCTTGAACCGGAATCGAACCAAACGTCCAGAATATCGGTCTCTTTGCGAAAATCTGTACTCTCGCATTTAGGACATTTGAACCCTTCGGGAAGCAGTTCGCTTTCGGGCCGCGAGTACCAGGCATCGGCCGTTTCTTTTGCGAAGATGTCGGCAACATGATCGATAACTTTCGGATCGGCAATCGTTTCATCGCACGCCTGACAATAAAAAACCGGTATCGGCACACCCCACGAACGCTGCCGCGATACGCACCAATCAGGCCGGCCTTTGAACATATTTGCCATCCGGCCCTCGCCCCACGACGGATGCCATTTGACCTTTTCGATCTCGCGGAGAGCGGCTTCGCGGAGCGACGGAACGCTGGTGTCCCGCCGGCGGGACGCCAGCGTTCCGTCGTCCATTGCGATAAACCATTGCGGCGTGGCGCGGAAAACTACGGGATTCTTGCATCGCCAGCAGTGAGGATATCGATGTTCGTAGCGCTCGGTGTAAACAAGCATTCCGATCTCACGCAGAAATTCGGTGATCTTCGGATTTGCGGCAAAGATATCATCGCCGGCCCAATGCTCTACCTCGGATGTAAATCGCCCGGCCGAATCGACCGGGTTATAGATCTCAAGGCCGTATTCTTTTGCGATATGAAAATCGTCGCCGCCGTGTCCGGGAGCGGTATGCACCGCGCCTGTGCCCGATTTGGCCGACGCCTTATTCTCAAAACGCACGTCCAACTCGACCTCGGCATCAGCTTCGCCAAGCGTTACGTGTTCGCCGTTCATGATCAGCGACGTACGGTCGAGCCACGCGTGCTTTGCTTCCATTCGGTCGAGCTTTTTGCCCTTGAACCGTGCGATCTCTTCAAATTCCGCAAAGCCGCATTTTTCAGAGAATGATTTAGCCAATTCAGACGCAACGATGAAAACCTCTTCGGCTTCCCTCCTGTCTGAGGAGGGGTGGCCGTCGGTTTCGGCGGACGGGGTGGTGACCTCTATCGCCGAATAATCAAAATCCGGATGCACCGCGATGCCCATATTTGCCGGAAGCGTCCAGGGCGTGGTCGTCCAAATGACAACAAAAACATTCTTGCCCGCCAGTGCCGGATCGATCTCCGCGGGGTCGGTCTTCATCGGGAATTTTACATAGACCGATGGCGAAACATGCTCGCGATATTCAACCTCGGCCTCGGCCAGCGCTGTTCGGTCGTGGATGCACCAATAAACCGGCCGCAGGCCTTTATAAACATAACCGCGTTCGAGAAACCGCCCGAAAAGCCTTGCCGTTGACGACTCATATTCCGGTGACATCGTCAGATAGGGGTTCTCCCATTCGCCGAGAATGCCGAGCCGCTGAAAGTCGCGCGTCTGGTTATTCATCGCCGTCGAGGCATGTTCGCGGCAGATTCGGCGGAAGCTCGCCACTGGAATATCTGCCTTATTCTTGCCTTTTTCGGCCAGCTTTTTCTCGACTATTGTCTCGATCGGCAGCCCGTGGCAATCATATCCTGGCACGTACGGAGCGTCGTAGCCCATCATCGAACGCGTCTTGACGACAAAATCTTTCAAGATCTTGTTCAGCGCCGTCCCGATATGAATATCGGCGTTCGCATACGGCGGCCCGTCGTGGAGAATAAATTTCTCACGCCCTTTGCGGGCTTCGGCGATCTTGTCATACAGGCCGGCTTCCTGCCACTTCTTCAAACGGGCAGGCTCGCTCTGACCCAAATTGGCCTTCTGCGCAAAGTTCGTCTTTGGCAGGTTCACAGTTTTTTTAAGGTCTAAAGGTTCTGTCATCTGAATAAAATCAAAAAAGCCCCAAGCCGTTCGTTAGCCTGGGACCCTGTCTAATAGCAAATTCTCGCCACCGCTCAACTCAAGTTGAACGCAGTCCCAATAATGTCTCCTATAATGGGCGATGGCCTCCGCATAATATCCCTAAATAATATCACAAATCTGGCTTTATCTTGCTATTCAAGTACGAACCGTATCGCGGCGCCGCAGATTCACTTTGCTGACCAGCGGAAATTTCGACGGGTGTTCTATCGACTCCACAGCAAGATCAATATCGAGAGAGGGCCAGTAAAGGTGGCCTGAACCAGGCCGCTCAACGTTGCATATTTCGAGAACCGAAGCGTCACGAAACCACGGAAAATGGTCAAAATCAACAAAGTGTTCTTCCGCGTCTATCAGCAGCCAAAAGCCATGCTTGTTCATGTTTGCAACTTCAACCTCCAAAATGGTCTCTCCAGGAGTCTCGAACCTTTTCTTCGTTCGTTCTGACGATCTGTTCTACTGACTTCAACTGACGATCGTTCAATCCATGTCTCGTAGCAAGTTCGATCAGGGGCTCGATCCAAAACTTGACCTCGCCGTCCGACGACGTAACGTGAACATGTATTCGTGGCTCCTCCCGCGATAAGAAATAGAAACGATACGGGCCGCTGCGAAATATGGTTGGACTCACTGAATGATAGTATACACAAGGCGAGTTAGATTCTATCCAAGCACTTCCAAATTCGTTATCGTCCGCTAAGCTATCAAGTTACTTCCCGCTTCAACAGGGACCGCTGCGCAAGTATCGTCACAATTATCAGGCTGAAACCTAGAAAAGCTATCACGAAAGGAAAGAAGAACGAATCCTGAAAAACCTGGTAAGCGAGGTGGCCCAGGTAAATATGAACTCCGACGGCCCCAAACACGAGGAACACGGTTCGCCGAAGTTTGATCGAAACTGCGATCAGGGCGATATTGATCGCCGCGTATCCGGCGCGTTTCAGCTCGGAATTGCCGTCCATCATGGTCAAACCGCCCCAGAACGCCATCAAGCCGAATAGGTAGCACCAGAACGCAAAATCTTCCGACTTGTAATTCACCTTTTTGGAGAAGAGCCGTTCAAGGATGAAACCTACAAGCATTGTCACCGCCCCAACGAAGACGCTTATCCATTCCCGGGCGTCTCCTTCCATCCTCGCGTCACCGAGAAGTAGTGCCGCCAGGTCCATTGACAGGAACCAGAACGAGAACGCGATCGGAGCGGTCAGAAAGCCAAATCGAACAAACCAAAGAGCAACGGCAGCAAGCGTGATTGTCGCCAGTTCCATAACGATCCACGAACCGTGGATCTTTGGATAATAGTTTGAGTAGGATCCGGGATCGTTCGCTGGCCAATATCCGGCCATGTTCTCGATCGAGTAAACGATCAGCGGAACAATGCATACGGCCACGGTGATCAACAAACCGCCGCCGATAACGTAGCCCTTTGTTCGAACCCACCACCCAAAGCTTGCCGCAAACAGTGCGTAAACCAATGCCGTTGTCAGCACGCCGGCGGAACCAAGCGATTCCCACTTGTCGCCAAGAAACCAGGCGCAGGCCGAGATCATCAGCATCGCCCCAAAATAATATGCGACGGTGACATGGTTGAGGCCTCTCCCTTGCTCGACCGGGCGCGTTGGCTGTTCAGCCGGTGGGAATTCAAACCCTTTCTTAAAACCCCAGGCGATCAGTGCGTCGGCATCGTCCTGGCTGATGACACCTTCTTGGGCCGCTTGTTCTATATCGTTCGGGGTAAACCGAAGTTCGTTTTCGGTAGGTTCAGAGTTCATGTAATGTTGATCCGCTATTCTTCTTCGACCGTACACAAAAACAGATATTCGCGGGCTTTGGCGAGGTTCATTGCCTTTTCTGCTTTCATATTTGCTATCTCGTACGGGTAGATACCAGCGACGCCGACGCCCTTGTTGTGGACCATGAGCATGACGGCGACCGCATCGGCACTTTCACGCAGGAATACGTATTCAAGTACCCAAACGACAAATTCCATGGTCGTGAAATCGTCATTGTGAAGCAGGACCTTAAAAAGCTTAGGCTTTTCGAGTTTGGCCTTGCTTTCTGTTAGGACGTCGATGTTGTTGTCCGGAAATTCGGGCATGAAACGAATTTAGCACAAGGGAAATTGCCGCAAAAAGGCGCATAAGGCGCAAAATAGGAAAACGTAGCTTGACCGTAATAATAATGGTTGACACAGAGGCCTTTTTTGCGCATTTTGCGCTCCTTTGCGGCTAAATATCTTTCGTTTCCCTGCGGCTAGATCTTTTTCACCTCGAAATACGTCTTAATAGCCTTATATTTGCCGGTATTGTTCAATATCTCGAACGCTTCGGCGAAATTTTCCAGCCCGACGACCTTGTGTGTCAGCATGCGGCCAAGCCAGCCCGGGTGCATAGCTTCGCAGAGGGCAAGGTCTTTGACACCCATTTCGAAATGCTCACGGTTGGCGTTCACCGTACCGACCAAAGCCCGGTTGCCGAGAACGAACATTTGATTGATCTTATCCGACGGCACCTGGTCGGCCTTGCGGTCACCGCCTGTTACCGAAGCGAGGATGAGGATGCCGTTCTCATTTAACGCCTGCATCGCGTCAAAGATGATCGGCGAATAACCAGTGCACTCGAAAATGAGGTCATACGGGCCATATTTTTCGGTGCTTTGCGCAATAGATGTTTCAGCGGTTGAATCATAGGTCGCTCCGATCGCTTCGCAAAGTTCGGCGTTCAGGTACCCTTCGCGGTGGTCGAGTCCAAACCCGTGGACCGTGTAACCACGCATTCGCAAGGCCATTACTGCGAGAAGGCCAACGCTGCCAACACCCAAAACCGCCGCCGTTTTCGGACGCCATATCTTCAAACGCTCCTGAATGTCGCTCGCCTGTTTAAGGCCTTTTTCGACGATAGACAGCGGTTCGAGCAGGACCCCTATATCGGCGATCGCCGAAGGGATCTGCACCAAAAAGTCAGCGTTCTCAACATAATACTCGGCCATGTAGCCGTGAAGCCGAGAGATGCCGCGTTCGTAATACTTGTCGTCGGTCGTAAAATCCTGCTCGCCGATCTTATCGTAAACGCTTGTGCCACGAGGCCGCCGCACCGTAGCTACAACGTAATTACCTGGCTCAAATTCGGTGACATTTTCGCCGACCGCAACCACACGCCCAAGGTTCTCGTGCCCAAGCACCAAATAGTCGTATCCCTTCGGAGCAACACCGTATTCACCGGTGTTGATCTCGTGGTCCGTTCCGCATGCACCTACCCGAAGCACCCCGACCATCACGCCCCGGCCGCAGCCAACGTCGCCAGGATTCGGCTTGTCCATTTCAACCAAATGCGCGCTATTCGGTTGTTTTGGGATAACTGCTACAGCTTTCATCTGTCCCTCTCGGAATATTCCGCGGTTTGTTTTAGGATTTTTGCGATAAGGCCCGTCCACCCGGTTTGGTGACTCGCACCCAGCCCGCGCCCAGACTCTCCATCAAAATACTCGAAAAAGAACAAATTATCGCGCCAATTTCGGCCGTTTTGAAATACCTCGCTCTGGCCAAACATGGGCCGTGTTCCGCTCTGATCGCGAAGAAAGAGGCTGCAAAGCCGTTTTTCAAGCTGTTGGGATATCTGCCATAGATTCAATCGCTTACCGCTGCCGGTTGGAAACTCGATCTTGAAATCATCGCCATAATAGTGATCAAATTTCTGGAGCGCTTCAATCAGCAAATAGTTGACCGGGAACCAGATGGGCCCGCGCCAGTTCGAGTTTCCACCGAACATCCCGCTCCGGGATTCGGCGGGCTCATAGTCGACACGATATTCAGTGTGGTCAAATTCGAGAAAGAAGGGGCAGTCCTTGTGATATCGGGACAATGAGCGTATGCCATGATCCGACAAAAACTCGTCCTCATTCAACATCGTCTCAAGCACACGGCGGAGCCGGTCAGTATTTACAAGTGAGAGCAGGTGGCGGCCCCGGTGCGCCGGCCCCCGCATGCACGCGACACTCTCAAGCAGGTCTTTGCGATGCTCGATCAGCCATTCGGCCCGCCGCCTGAAATTGGGCAGCTGCCTAAGTGATTCTTCCTCAATGGTTTCAACCGCAAACAGGGGTATCAGGCCGACGAGAGAGCGGATCTTTATCGGAAACTGGTCGCCTTCCAGATGGAGAACGTCGTAATAAAAGCCGTCGCGTTCGTTCCAAAGTTCGGTCTGCTTGTTCCCAAGATTGTTCATCGCGTCCGAAATAACGACAAAATGCTCGAAGAACTTGCTTGCAACGTCTTCATATGCCTTGTCCTCTCGTGCCAACTCGAGTGAAATGGCCAGCAAGTTAAGGCAGTACATTGCCATCCAGCTTGTACCGTCAGATTGTTCAAGGAATCCCCCGCCCGGCATTGGTTTACTGCGGTCGAAGATACCAATGTTGTCGAGGCCGAGAAACCCTCCCTCAAAGACATTGTTGCCTTCGGTATCCTTACGATTGACCCACCACGTAAAATTCAGCAAAAGCTTGTGAAATACCTTCTCAAGAAAGGCACGGTCTCCAACGCCCTTTGCCTTTTTTTCGATCTGATAAACGCGGAGTGCGGCCCAGGCATGGACCGGCGGATTGACATCGTCGAATGCCCATTCATAGGCAGGTATCTGGCCGTTCGGGTGCATATACCACTCGCGGAGCAGCAGTATCAACTGCCGCTTTGCGTAAACCGGATCGATAAGCGCGATCGGAATGCAATGAAATGCGAGGTCCCAGGCCGCGTACCATGGATACTCCCATTTGTCCGGCATCGAGATCACATCTTCGGCTGAAACGTGCTTCCAGTTGTGATTGCGGCCGTTGAGACGTTCTTGCGGCGGCGGCGGAAACGCGGGGTCGCCCTCGAGCCATTGCCTTACCTCATAGTGATAATACTGTTTCGACCACATCAGTCCGGCCAGGGACTGCCGCATTATCCTTCGGCCGTCTTCTGATAGGTTCGCGGGAATTACACCGGCGTAAAACTCGTCGGCCTCGTCGATGCGCTTATCAAAGACAGCTTTGCATGTCTTCGCAAGGTCACCCGTTGTCGGCACGTCGGAGTTCGTCAAACGAAGATATATCGTCTCAGTCCCACCGGGCGGGATATTGTATTGATAACGCAGCGATGCTTTTGACCCGGTCATATGCGGATTTACCGCCCCCGGCTCGCCGTTAACGATATAGCGGCCAATGCCGTCTTTCGTGAAGGAGGAAGCATTCGCAACATTGAAAAGGGCCTGGCCGTTCGTCTCATTCTCGCAAAACAAGGGTTCGGGCGCCCCTTCAAAAAAGAGATAGTAATTACATTGTGAGCCTTTTGTGATGCGAAGTCCGTCGCGATCCAGGCCGTTTCTTGCTGACAGAACGCCTTTCTCGGCCGAATCCGTCCAGGTCCACGTATTTCTAAACCAAACGGTTGGCAAAAGCTGGATCGGCGCCGGGTCCGGCCCGCGATTCACCACGGTCATTCGAACACAGATATCCGTTGGGCTTGCCTTGGCATATTCGACGAATACATCAAAATACCGTTCGTCGTCGAAGATACCAGTATCAATAAGCTCGTATTCGCGAGCTGATTTATCGCGGGCGGCGTTCTCACGATAGAGCTGCTCGTAGGGAAAAGCCGCGTGCGGGTACTTGTATAGAAATTTCAGGTAGGAATGGGTCGGTGTGCTGTCGAGATAGTAATAATATTCTTTTACATCCTCGCCGTGTACGCCCGTATTTCCCGAAAGGCCAAAAAAGCGCTCCTTCAGGATCTTGTCCTTTCCGTTCCAGAGCGTTAACCCCAAACAAAACGTCTGCAGCCGGTCGCAGATGCCCGCGATGCCGTCCTCGTTCCAGCGGTAGGCCCTAAGATGCGAGTGTTCGAATGGAAAATAATCCCACGCGGCGCCATCCGCGGAATAATCCTCACGCACCGTCCCCCATGCCCGTTCGCTTATGTAAGGGCCCCAAAGTTTCCAGTCAACGGACCGGTCTGCGGCCTCATCGAGCCGGATTTCCTCAGCACTTGGCTTTTTCATGATCGTTAAAAAGAATGGCATATGAGTGCGTACCTAGTCCAATTCTTTCGCAAACATATAGGCGATCAGCCGCGCGGCAGATTCTTGTGGACAGGCTCGGCGGTTTTCTGATAGATTCAGATGCGCTGTTTACTAAGTATTCAATTCGGATCGGCTTTGCATCGTCGTGTTCTGAAACAAAACCGTGATTGGCGGTTTAATACCGCCATAGCTCTAGGATTATGAACTCGCTTTCGAATAGGCAAGGTTCCAAGACCGCGCAGCGGACAGGTGGGACGGCCCGCGGTGCGGTCGCCCAGCACGTTCGCCGGATGTCGGCGGAAAAGCTTGATGGCGTATTTGCCGCGGTCGGACAGGGCCTGCGTGACGGTATGTCGCGTGAAGCTGAAAGACTTTTGCTCAAGACGATCGAGGGCTATACGCATCCGCCCGACATATTTGCACACCTAAAGCGGCTTCTGTCGTTCACACTCGAAACACTTGGCCGGTACAAAGAATCTCTTGACGTCCTTAGCCCGTTCGAGGACGAAGGAACACTTTCGCTTCTGGAACCAGCAACTCAGATCCACGTCACGACACAGCTTGCCATTGGATACAGCAATTTGTCCGATCAGCCAAAGGCGGTCACGCTGCTGAAGGAAACCCATAAGAAGGCACAGGAAAGCGAACTTGCACGGCTTTCCGGCCCGATATACGTTGCCTTGTCGCGCGTTTACCGAAAGCTGAACGAATACCCGATCGCCAGGGATTATGCTGAGAAGTCGCTTGCCTATTTTCGCGAAGAAGGCAATTGGCTTCGTATGGCCGAGGCCTATCGCGAGGTCGCACTCAGCTACCATCTTGGCGGCGATAGTGAAAAAGCACTCCAGTCCTTTGAGCAGGGCGTGCAGATCATTGGCGAGCGTTCGGCCCCATTCATGCTTGGGCGGCTGTATACCGACATGTCCGGGGCGTATGTTTTTTTGCGGCGGCCGCACGAGGGGATCGACTGCCTCGAAAGATCGATCGAATTCTTTGATCGCACCGAACACGTCCTTAACTCGGTCATCGCTTATAACAATCTCGGCCTCAACCTAATGTTGGTCGGCAACTGGCGGCGGGCTGAGGCGATGATACAAAAAGCTCTTGAGCTTGCAACTACGCACAATCACGCTCATGTTGCAGGCATTCTGGATTCGCTTGGCGAATTAAAGATCCTGCGCGGCGAACTGGACGAGGCCGAAGAACTTCTGACTGCGGCTGTTACGCTCGCAAAGGAAAAGAAGAACAGCTGGTATGCGGTCCAGGCGATGCGGAACCTTGCAAGATGCCGGTTGGCCCAAGGACGACACGAACAGGCGGCGGATGACGCACGAGGGACGATCGATCTTGCCCGTGAGATACACGACAAGCATTACGCAAATATGGCCGGCCTTGTGCTGGCTGAAGCGTGTCTCTATGTCGGAACACCAGATGATTGCGAGACGCAGCTTCGAGCCGTAGAGGAGAGCGATGCGACCTCGGATTTCTTTGTGCTCGGCGGCATCCAGCATATTCGCGGCCTTGCGGCCCTTGCCGATGGCGACAAACAACTCGCCGTTCACCACTTCAACCGAAGCCTGACGATATACGAAGCAGCCGAGGATCTTTACCACACGGCCCTGGCAAACTTTTTGATCGGCGGTAATCTCGATGTATCGCAAACACCGCGCGCGATCAGGCATCTGTCTGCGGCGGGCGAGATATTCAAGAAGCTGGATATACGGACCTACGTGGACGCCGTAGAAAAGAAGATCCGGGAGGTCCGCAATGCGAGGCCCGCAAAGACGGAAGAAACGACGAGGCGCCGCAATTCGGTCGTTTCGCAGTTACTTACAGTGCGCCTTGCCGAAGCCACAGCCTCAAGAGAATTATTGTTCCGCGAACTGGTTGCAGTTCTCCAGCAGGAGAGCAGGGCACGAAAGATGATCATCGCGGACCAGAGCGAGAACAAACGGCTGGTTCCTTTCATCACGCATGGATACTCGCCGGACGAAAGTGCTGATATTGCTGCCCGGTATGGTTCGGCAACGCAAAAGGGCGATGAAAAGCAGTTTCTGCGAGCAAAGGACCTCTCCGTTTTCCATCTCCGCGGGTCGAATGCCAAATCGGCATACCTTTTCATAAACCCGGCTGTCGGGGCGTGCCTGAATGACGATTCCACACTGCAGCCATTGCTCAGGGTGGTGGAACTCGGCATGGATGTCGTCGCCCTCCGCGAACGGGACAAGTCGGTGCCGATCGAACACGAGGCCGGCCCGCACACGTCTAACAGCCTGATGCCCGGCTTTATTCATTCGTCACCCGCGATGACGGCTCTGGTCGAAGAGGTTTACAAGATCCGATCGTCCGATGTGACGGTGCTTGTCACCGGTGAATCAGGAACGGGCAAAGAGTTGGTGTCGCGGGCAATACACACGATATCAAATCGTAAGGACAAGGTCTTCGTTCCTTTCAATTGCACGGCGGTCCCGAAGGAGTTGGCAGAAGGCCACTTGTTCGGCTATCGCAAAGGTGCCTTTACCGGAGCAGTGAATGACTCGCCCGGTATTATTCGGGCGGCAGACGGAGGAACCTTGTTCCTCGATGAGATCGGCGATCTTCCGCTTGACGTACAGCCTAAGATGCTTCGGTTCCTTCAGGAAGGCGAGGTCCAGCCGATCGGCGAAAAGCGCCCGATAAAGGTTGATGTCCGTGTCATCGCCGCGACAAATATGCCGCTTGAGGACAAGGTCGCCGACGGCACCTTTCGCGAGGACCTCTATTACCGGCTCAACGTCATTCGCCTGCGCGTACCGCCGCTTCGCGAACGACGTTCCGAGATACCGCCTATAGTGAATTACTACATAAATCACTATTCAGCCAGGTTCGGAAAACGTGATATCACATTCACTCCGCCGACGGTCGATCTGTTGATGGTCTGTGATTGGGAAGGGAACGTCCGCCAGCTTTGCAACGAGGTTCAGCGCATCATTGCCCGCTCCGAGGATAATGACGTCATAACACCCGATCATCTTTCGCCCGACCTCAAGCGCACGGCTCGCCCGCTGACCGCCTTTGACGACGGCTCAAACGTGCGGCCTATTGCGTCCTACGACAATTCATTCTCGTTCAATGCCGGATCGCCCACCGGCACGCTCGATGACGCGGTCAGTGAGCTCGAGACCCAGATGATCAGGAGTTCACTCAACCGCCACAACTGGAACATCTCCCGCGTCGCCAACGAACTAGGCCTCACCCGCCGCGGGCTGTATCTGAAACTTTCAAGGTATGGCATAGAAAAGGCTGCCTGAGATCGTGTTCAGAAGACAACTGCTGGGTTGAAAAGAACCCGTTCAGGAACGACTCCGCCTCGATATCCTTGGGATGAGGTAGCACAAAATCGTATCCTAGCGCCCGTTCGCGAACAAAACTTCTAAGGCAATTCATATTTTGGGTGTAGAATCGAGGATTAGGCAAATCTGCTATAATCGCGTTCGGAGGCATTATGATCACTATCAAATTTTCGGATCCCGATACCGAACTGGAGGCGCTTGGCTTTCTTCTCAGCCGCTTTCCCGGTCGCGCTCTGAAAACTGGCGAGGTACTTATACCTGACGCCGCGTTGCAAGCCTTGGCTCTTGAGGGATATCAATTCATTGTAATTGGAAAATCTACCTATGAGCAGCAAATTGCGTCGCTACGAGATACTGTTGCCTCAACAGTATAACGATGGCCGGGAGATTCCTCGCAAATTTCGCGGGCGTGCCTTATAAGAGATAGTTGATCAATTCGGTGCGGCCAGCTTTGCACGTACGAAATCGATGTTGATTAGTTGAAAATGAAAATGTTCGGTTAGCTAGCTGGAAATGCGACTAACCGCTAAGTCACTGATAATTAAATGAAGAGGTTGGTGCCGGAGGTCGGACTCGAACCGACATGGGCGTTAAGCCCGCCAGATTTTGAGTCTGGTGCGTATACCAATTTCGCCACTCCGGCGTGGAACTAAGATAATACGATGCGCGTTCGGCGCGGTCAAGATGAGTTCGGTCGACCTACACCGGGTTGAGCATTACGATCTCGACACGGCGTTTTGCGTCGTCGAGATAGGCTTCTATGTTCTCGAGTACTTTTGATTCGGTCAATATCTCGTCGATCTCGGTCCTTTTTTCACCCAACGACGGCACGACAACGCCAGGATAGCGACGGCGAAACTCCGGGACGAAGGTATCGTTGTAGTACCGGGCCTCCTCCTCGGGGCTATTGACAATAAACGAGCGGAAGCGGAAATCCAGGTAGTTTTCGATCGCTATCCGCTTTGCGATCAGGCGTTCGAAATTATCGTCTTTAACTGTATCAAAGCCAACTTCTTTCAGCCGCCGCGCAAATTCCGCTGTGGAGGGAAATATCGCCAGGATCCGCTTTATCTCGGCCGCCACCGCATCTTCATGCGGCTGGGCACGCGGTATCCGCTCGGCTTCAAGTGCAAATATCCTTTGGTTGATCAGCAGGTTCAATGCCGTGTTCAAATCGACTGCGCGCGGCGGCGACAGCGGCACACCGGGTTGCAGGGCAAGCTGCCATCTTATGTCCGAATAGGTTATAAGTTCGGTGCGGATACCATCGCTTACCGTTGCGACGGTCTTGTCAACCACCTTCTGGGCATAGGCGGCAATCGATGCGGCAAGGATCAAAAAACATGCAGCAATGGCGGTTTTTACCCGCCGGACCGCAAACCTATTGAACTGAACCTTCACTCTCATATATTTGCGATATTTTCCCGCCGCGTCAATAGAGTTTCATCAAATTGCGTTCGGATCAAAGGAGGGAGCCTTGTTCAGTAGAGTTTTCGTGTTCAATTTTCGTCTATTTCGTGGCCGAAGGTTCGGCTTTGCCACCACGAAACGCCCGAATCAAGAAACGAAACGGCCGTAAGAGCAGTCAAAAACATTGACAAAACTGCGAAAATCAGTTTTAATCATATGTGTGGCATATCTGTGCCATTTCAACGATCCGGTCCAGCATTTCTTACCCGAGCCAACTTATTGAAAACAATTAGCCTACGGCTCTCTGCTTCCCCAAATGACCGTTCCTTCTGCCTCACAAAAACCAAGCAGGCCATATCTGCCTTTGGAGGAATCCGGCGACAATTCGACTCAGCTTAGATTCATCTCTGACCTGGGACGGAGCCTGCTTTTGACCGTGCACCCCAAAAAGGTCGCAAGCCGCGTTGCCAGCGCCATCAGGCGTTCATCCGGCGCTGAAGTGTGCGCATTTGTCGCTGAACTTGAAAGTATCGGCATGGTCACCTGCGCATTTGACCGGAAGGGCGAGATCGACCCGCGTGCTTTTCCCAAAACTAATTTCGAAAAATGGCTGGCCCTCCTGCCGCCGCAGATCGGGTACAGGGAGGACAACCCTGAGGAATTTCTGATAGCGGATGCGACCCACAAACTCGAATATGTCTCGCCGCTGCTTATAAACGGCGAGATCAAAGGCACGATCGTGGTCGGATTTGCGTCGAAAAAAGATTTCAGTGAAGCGAAAGGCAGCCTTATCGACGCCGCGACGCAGATGGCCGCGATGAGCGTTAATCTCTCGGCACATTATGAAACCGCGATGAACGATTCGATCAATCGTGCAAAGGACGAGCATCGCCGCTTTACGGAAGCTATTCTTGATGCTTTACCCGTATCTCTGTACGTCGTTGACCGCGATTACCGCATTGTCACCTGGAACCGCCACCGCGAAGTAGGTGTGCAAGGCATTCCGCGCGAAGCCGTCATTGGCCACAACGTATTCAGCGTCCTTGCCCGCTATCCCGAAGGCCAGGTTCGCGACGAGTTCGAACGTGCATTCCGCACCGGTAAGATCGAACGCATCGAGCAGCAGACTATCGACGAGCAGGGCGCGACAAAACATTGGATGGTCAGCAAGGTACCGATGATCGACGACGACAACGGCGCGGTCACGCATGTCATCACCGTTGGTGAAGACGTTACCAAACGGGTCGAAGCGATACACGCGGTTGGCCGCGCAGAAAAACTTGCGGCGGTCGGCCGGCTTGCTGCCGGTGTTGTGCACGAGATAAACAACCCGCTTGCGACGATCTCCGCCTGTGCCGAGGCGCTCGAAAGACGTGTCGACGAAGGGGCATTTTCGGACCACGAGGTCGAAGAGGACCTTACCGAATATCTCGGCCTGATCAAAAGCGAAGCATTTCGCTGCAAGTCGATTACGACCGGCCTTTTGGACTTCAGCCGCCATCGCAAAGGCGAGCGGCACCCGATAGATGTCGCCGACATACTTCGGTCATCCGCCAACCTCATCTCTCATCAAAAACGCCGCGAACGGATAGAGATAAAGGTCGAGACTGCTCCCGGTGTGCCGCTCGTTAACGCGGACGCGGGCCAGATACAGCAGGCGATCATTGTGCTCGGCACCAACGCGATAGACGCAATGCCCGATGGCGGCGTACTCACGTTTCGAGTCGCTGCCGAAACAAATCGTGTGGCGATCGAGGTCGAAGACACAGGCGTTGGAATACCGGCGGAGAATCTGTCAAAGATCTTCGAACCGTTCTTCACGACAAAGGCGGTCGGCGAAGGCACAGGCCTCGGGCTTGCTGTCTGTTACGGCATTATTACTGACCACGGAGGCCGCCTCGGCGTTCGTTCAAATGCAGATCGCGGCGGTACTACGTTCACGATCACCCTACCGATAACTTCTAAATAGCCTCCCTCCGCGAGACCGAGCGATCTCGAACCTAGATATGGCAAAACTACTTGTAGTAGATGACGAAAAAAATCTCCGCCTGGTGGTCCAGAAAGAACTAAGCCGCCAGGGGCACCAGGTCGATACGGCCTCCGACGGTGAAGAGGCCTGGGAGGCGCTGGAATCAAAAGATTTTGACATCCTTCTGTGCGACATAAACATGCCGCGGCTCGATGGCATCGGCTTGCTGCGGCGGGTGCGTGAAAAATCGCAAACGCCGCCGGAAGTGATAATGCTGACCGGCCAGGCGACCGTCGAATCGGCCATCGAGGCAATGAAGCTTGGGGCCTATGATTACCTGACAAAGCCGTATCGGCTAAACGAACTTGCCGCGCTTGTCACTCAGGCTTTTGAAAAGCAGCAGTTAAAGATCGACAACCAACGGCTTCGTGCCCAGATCGAAAGGACATCAAAGCAGATTCCGGACATCGACGCCGAATCACCGCAGATGAAAGAAGTGCTCCGGCTTGTGCGGCGTGTTGCCCCGTCGGACACGTCCGTACTGATCACGGGCGAATCGGGCACGGGAAAGGAGCTGATCGCCCAGGCGATCCACAAGCTAAGCCCGCGAGCGGAGAAAGCCTTTATCGACCTGAACTGCGCCGCACTTCAGGATACTTTGCTCGAATCCGAACTTTTCGGCCACGAGGCGGGCGCATTCTCGGGCGCAAGGGCGCGAAAGCTGGGGCTGTTTGAGCTTGCTGACGGCGGCACACTTTTCCTCGACGAAATAATGGAAATGCCGGCCCAGCTGCAATCGAAGCTGCTGCGGGCGCTTGAAACGCGGTCATTCTTCCGCGTCGGCGGAGTGAAAAAGGTCGAGGTTGATGTAAGGCTCGTCGCGGCGACGAACCGCGATCCGGATAGAGCGGTTGGCGAAGGCGTCTTCCGTGCAGACTTGTTGTACCGCGTTAATAGCTTCGAAGTAAACATACCGCCGTTGCGCGAACGGGCCGAAGATATCGAACCGCTTGCAAAATACCTCCTTGAGAAGATCTCGGGCCTTGAGGTTCCTGAGATCACGACCCAAGCTGCCGAGGCCCTGAAAAAATTCGTGTGGACCGGAAATGTTCGCCAGCTGCGCAACTGCCTGGAACGGGCCGCACTACTTGCGGACAACAACCGGATAACGGTCAAGGAACTCCCGCCCGAGGTCGTTTACAGGCTCGAGAAAGCAAATGTTTCCGTCAACTATACGTCGCCCGGACAGTCAGGCGTTAACTCATTCCAAAATGTTCCGCCGACCAATCTTCGTGATTCCGAGCGTCAACAGATCCTCACCGCGCTCGAAAAGACGGGCTGGCATCGCGGCAAGACCGCCGAGATGCTAGGCATCTCGCCATCGACGCTTTATCGAAGGTTGAGGGAATATGATCTCGAGGTCCGATAGAACGCAAGAGCGCTTCGCTAATTAGAGGTTTGAATTATGTCTTACGCAAAACCATTGGTTATTCTCGCAGCAGTCCTGATTTTGACGGCGGCCGGCTATTCGCAATCGACACTGTCGGGACGAGTTGTCCAGGTGCTCGACGGCCGAACGGTCATAATCGAAATTTCGACCGGAAAACTGCTGGCCGAACTCCAGTATGTCGAAGTGCCTGAGCCGGAACAGCCGCTGCACAAAACGGTCCGCGAGCATTTAGCAAAGCTGGTGCTGGACAAGGACGTGACGTTTCGCTCGGCCGGATTTGCTCCGGGCAAAACTTTTGGCCAGTTGTTTGTAAATTCGACCGATGTCGCCCTGCAGATGCTCCGCGACGGTGCGGCGTGGCATATCAGCCCGGAGAAAAGTGGACAAAACTCGAGCGAAAGCGATGCGTATGAATATCATCAGACGCAGGCCAGGATTGAGAATCGCGGCGTCTGGGGCGTAAAGGACATGAAGCCCGCGTGGGAGTTTCGTGCGAAAAGGGCATTGAGCGAACGTGAGAAACAACTCGCGGCCGATCGCGGCAGGACGGAGGCCCGAACGGCGAATTACAAGACCACATCGGCCGCAAAAACTTCTGTCCGCCCGCCCGGTGTTTGGTCGGACAAGAATCCTTCATTGAAAAACCCGGGCCCGCTTATGCACGGGTACAACGCGGCGACAAAGACCGGCTGGCTGAGCACGTTCTGGATGGGCGTAAAAGAACAGGGCGAGGTTCCCGCCGACCGAAAGGTTGTGTGCGACATTACCTATCTTTACAAACAGGAAAGCGAGAAAACCCGCAATGGTAAATTCCATTTCACGGTCGTCTCCGTCGCGGATGAATGGCGTTTTCTTAAAGCCAATACGCTTTCGGTGATCGTCGATGAAAAGACAGTTGCGGTTGGCAGGCCAAAGCGGGTGACCTCAAAAGAAGGTGGCCAAGCAATAGAAAAGCTCAGTTTCGAGATAAGCAAAGCCGCGATCGAAAAGATCGTTTACGGCGGCGAAGTGACGCTGAAGATCGGCGACTATGTAATTTTCCCTGAGGCCGGTGTGCAGCTTCTTTTGTACAACATGCTCCAGGCCGCGGAATAGGATTGCTACGATCCGCTTTTTGATATGAAAAGGTCATTTCCGTTTTTCATCCTGCTGGCACTTTTCGTTCTGTCGGCGAGTGGTGCCGGGGCGCAAACGACTCTCACGGGCCGCGTCGCCTCAGTACAGGACGGAAAAACGTTTGTTATTCAGGCAGATAATGGGGACCTTACCGTTGCGATCCAATTCATCGATGTTCCCGAACCGGAACAGCCGCTGAGCCGGATAGTTCGCGAACACACACAACGGCTGATCATGGGAAAGACGGTTACATTCGTCTCGAACGGCTTTTCGCCGACCGCGTTGATCGGCAAAGCCTACCTCGACGGCCTTGACCTCGGGCAGCAGCTCGTGCGGGACGGCGCCGCGTGGCACGTTCCGCCGAACCGCAGCGGACAGGAACCGTCAGAAGCCGCGGTTTACGATGGCCTCGAGGGCCTTGCCAGATCGGAGAAGCGCGGCATCTGGGCGATCCGCAATATGACGCCCGCCTGGGAATTCAGATCTCTCAAAGACCGATCGTATCGAGATGCCGGCTTCATCCGGGCCGCCATTCGCGCGGAAAGTGCGGATTCACGAAACTATAAACCGTTTGGGAACAGTACGGAGATGTGGACGGATGTTGGCGGCGACGCCTTTGCCCAACGCAATCCCTCGGGGCCAAATTATTGGGGTTTTGACGCCGAAAAGAAGATAAGGAACACATCGACACCGAGCGTAGCGCAGGTGCTGGCCAACGAAAGCGGCCCGCTCGAGGTCGAGCTCCGCGTCATCTATTTTCAGGGCGAGATCAAACCGAGGACGACGAACACGGCATTTGTCGTGGGGATCTCTGCTATCTCACGCGATGGTGCATTTGCCGCCGATAATTTGCTGACCTTTATCGCCGACGAAACTGAAATATCCATCGGCGGCCAGCTGTTTTCCCGGCGTGATCCTCAGCGTTCGGTCGAGGAATTGATGCAGTACAAGATCGGCCGCAGCGACCTTGCCAAGATCGCGTCCGCAAAGAAACTTACGATCCGCATTGGAAAATATTCCGGAACGGCCGGCCCCGCACTGCGCGATACGATCTTGCGATTGCTTGAGGCCGTCTAATTCAACGGGTCCAGGCCTTCACTTGCTCTTTATCACGTAGCCGATCACATACCGCCTCATTTTATCTCGGTTTGCTGTTAGATATGCCCGATGGTCCTGCGCGATCCCTTCGTCCGGCAGAGCCATCAGAACAAACGCTTCGAGCAGGCCTTCCGCATCTAGTTTTGCAAGCATTTCGATCTGTCCGTTCAGCTTCTTCGGCTTAGTTGACCTGGCCATTTCAACGACACTTCGCAACGCGTCGGCTTCTTCATGAAGGGAGTGCCGATAGGCCGGTTCCTGAGGAAACTGCTTGGCGAATTTTTCTTTTCGCCACGTTTCACGCGTGGCCACATAACCGATCCACGCCATCGAGCCATCATCAACAAGCGGATTGACATTAAGCGTCGATTTGGCCTTTCCGTCGGCCCCGGTCGTTATCTCGGGAAGGTCGATCTTCGGATGAGAAAGTGAAGTATTCGTCGCCTGGGCCCACTGGATAATGCCGCTGAGGGCAAGCCGGCTATACGGCGCGACAATGAAAGATTCAATATAGCGGTCGCGTGCTTCGGCATATTTTTGCTGCTTCATCAGCGGCGTTGCCGAGTATCGATAGGCCGTTTCCTGAAACGGGTCGATCGAGATCGCCTTTTGGTACCATTTCTCGGCCTCGGGGTAATTTTCCCTGTGCATATTCACGTCGCCCGCAAATAGGGCGGCGTAATAACATCGCGGATCGACCTTTAGCGCATCCTGGTAAAGCTTTATCGCTTCGTCCATTTTCCCGCTGCTAAAGGCTGCCTCGCCCTGCCGCATAAGACGGTTCGCGTCCGCATTGTCCGAAA
>CAUJFK010000263.1 GCA_963169175.1 Acidobacteriota bacterium
CAACGCCCATGACTGTGCATAGAACAGTGTCCGCGATTCACCTGTTCCGCGATGGACCGAGGCATTGGTTGCCGCAAGAAACGCCGAGAATGGAATAAGACCGTTCTGTCGCAGCAGGGCAAGGTGCCCCGGCGGCGGCGAGCCAACCATCACGCGTTGATCGTCAACAAACTGGAACGTTTCAAAGTATTCCGCCAGCCCTTCGCCAAGCCATGGAGGCAGATCGGACCGGCCAATATTTGCGTCGAGAAGAAAATGGATGTATTCGTGAAAGACAGTGCCAAAGGCACCAGGCTTTTCGCCCACGGCAAGGGTTATGTAGTTGACATCCTCACCGGCAACAAAGAAGCCTGTCACACTGCTATCGATACTTCCATCCGTCCGTTTAGGTTTGAAAGGAGCGTAGGCCGCTGCATCCTTAAAGAGAATGACGTTCGTCCTGACACCGCCATCGAGCTTTAGCTGCGGAAACATCTGCCTGACCGCTTCACGAAATTGCTCAAGTCGCGCCGCCGTTCGACTTAATTCCCCGGCCCCGGCGTCGCCGATAACGAAGAAGTTTTTGCTCTGGACCTGAGACCAGCCGTCGGCACCTCGTGCTGGTACAAAACACCAGAGAGCAACGAGAACAGTAAGGAACAACTTTGTTAAGCTTTGAAAGTGCACAAATAGACTCCGTCGATCTTAGGACATATTATACGCTCGTCACGGGCAACCTTGTTTCGTTGAGTTTGATGCGCCGGAATCGCTTTTCTATGATCAAGGTTCCCTTTCAGGCCGCCAGGCAATGAAACCTCGGCCCTTGCGGTAAAATTTAGGATCCCACGCCGGGTTCTTATGCGAATAAAGAAATTTCGCTGCATTCAGTGCGGCGGGCCGAAGATAAATCCTTATTCAACACCATATATAATGTGTGATTTTTGCGGCGCGTTCACCGACATCGATTTTGCTATCGGGATCGAGGCATGGGAGCAGGATAAGCGCACAACACTGCGGTATCAGATGCAAAAGGCTGATCTGCTGTCGCGTTCGCAGGCCGCGTTGGCCCAAGGCGACCGGGATGCCTATTATTACCTCCAGCGGGAATATTGGGACTCCTATTATCGCAGTTTCCCCGCCTATCTTCCGCCGACGATCGATACCGATGAAAAATACGCGGTTTACCTGGAAGTTTGCGCCGTCTCCAGCGTTGAAAGCGGATTTGATCCAAAGTGGCAGAAGTACGCGGCACATCAACAGCTGCTTCAGAGCTCTGTCACATTCAAGCAGATCGGCGCTCAGGCAAAAGCTGACAGCTCAGGTTTCTTCGCTCTAGCGGATTTTTTCGTAAGCATCACGCGCGAAGGAATGCGCTCATTCTATGAAGATCCGCGATACGCCGTGATGCACCAGCTTTTGCCGGAGACGCTGCACTTTAAGATGAAAACGTCAATGTTCGCGCAGGCGTGGCTTCCCTACCTGACGGATGGCGACGGCGATCGGCTTCTAAAAATGCTGGGGTTCTCTAATGAATATGAAGAGATCGAACGCCTGGACGGAAACACGGTCGAATGCCCTTCGTGCAGATGCGGGCTGTTCGCTCCGGAAGGCTCGTACCGCGTTTTCTGCGAACGGTGCCGCCGCTCGGTGGCCGTTAAGTCTCGATTCTTGTGCGTGTCGTGCGGTTCGCCGAACAATATCCCGGACCGTATCGGCGACGCCATCGACTGTGGACAATGCGGGATCGCTAACCGGTTGATAGTGCCTTATTTCGGGCAGTGACAGTTAATCCGAACCAACTTCCTCATCGGATCCATCTGTACGCGCGGTCCGACGGCTGCCATAGACCACGGCAACAACAGGTCGGCGAGAATCTAGATCTTCCATTCCAGGCAAGATATTGTCTCACGTTTTCGTTACACAACAACATATAGTGCTTGCGCAAATCAAGCATTTGATATTACATTACAGGGTAGATCCCGACGAGTGATTTTAATGATCCTGGCACGCTCGTTAGCACTCGCCTTCTGCCCTGAGATATAGGAGGAAAATGAGTTTGTTGACCGGACGAGTATTGCTGTTAAATTTTTCGTATGAGCCGCTGGGAACCGTCGGCGTGGCACGGGCGGTCTGCCTTTGGTTCCGCGCCGCTGTTTATGTTGAGGAGAACGATGGCGACAACGTGCTCCATTCGCCCTCGACAACGTTTCCTGTACCATCGGTCGTGCGGCTGCGTCATTATATCCATATGCGGCGCAACCGGCCCGAAACAACGATGAAGCGGGCACGCGTCTATATTCGCGATCGCTATCGGTGCCAGTATTGCGGCGAGCACAAGCACGCAAAGGACCTGACGCTTGATCACATTCTGCCCCGGGCCCAGGGCGGCGAAAGTACGCCGGCCAATTTGGTCACGGCGTGTGTGAAATGCAACCAGCGGAAGGGTAACCGTACGCCCGAGCAGGCTCGCATGCCGTTGCTAACGTCGCAAAAGCTGCTGCGTCTTGGGCTTGACCATGTGCTGCTTTGTCACTATGCGGAGTCGCGTCCGGAATGGAAGAAATATCTATTTATGGATGAGGACGAAGTAAGAGCGGCGGCTTAGAGCGCGTACAATGATAGTACACGGCGATTGCGGCTGTTTGCGGCCGCAATCGCTTTCTTTATACAGACAAGATCAGCCGGTCAGGCCCGTGCTGATCTTGACTTGGCTTTGGCAGGCTTCTTCGGGGCCTTTGCCGAGCTTACTTTGCTGCCTGCTCCGGATTTGCCTGGGATCTCATCGGCAAAGTAGAGCTTGCTTGTATTTTCAACATTGTCGGGCTCAACAGCGAACAACAGGTCGGCGATGTCGTCGGCATGTTCTTCTTCGACCGCGAGGATGTCTTCCAGCATTCGCCGCGAGGTCGGGTCCTTTTCGCCAAAGAACTGTATCATCTCGCGGTAGGATTGAATGGCGATGCGTTCGGCAACCAGGTCCTCGCGAAGCATATCTTCGAGCGAGTTGCCCTCGACATATTCCGAATGGCTTAGCGCTGAAATGACCGCCGGGTTCATTTCCGGCTTGCCGCCAAGCTGTTTGATCCGTTCAGCTATTCGGTCAGCATGCTGCTGCTCTTCGTTCGAGTGTTCGAGGAATTCGGCCGCGGCGCCGTCCTTATGGATGCCCGAGGCCATAAAATAATGAAAACGATAGCGCAATACGCATACTATCTCGGTCGCAAGAGCTTCATTCAGCATCTTGACGGCCTGATCCTTATCAAGTGAATAGTCATGCGTAACGGCCCCGTCCTGAATTTCGCGGCGCGCACGGTCG
>CAUJFK010000264.1 GCA_963169175.1 Acidobacteriota bacterium
ACGACGATTGTCGCCGATGCGATACACCGCTACAAAAAGCAGCGTGGTTATGACGTTTTGTTTCTGACCGGAACGGACGAGCACGGGATCAACATCCAACGTGCCGCCGAACGCGAAGGGCGAACGCCGCAGGAGCAGGTCGATCTTATTTCGGGTGAATTAAAGCGGATGTTTGCCGATTTTGGGCTCGATCCGGCACATGGCGGCTACGATATCTTTATGCGGACGACCGAAGCGTATCACTACGCCGGCGCCCAGCATTTGTGGCGTGAGATCGCGAAAAACAAGACGCCGAAAGGGAACGACGCTATCTATAAGGGTTTTTACGAAGGCTGGTTCTGCGCTCCGTGTGCGGAATTTAAGAGTGAGGACGAATATTTCACGCCTGATGGCTCCGAGCTGCCTTTTTGTCTGATCCACGAGCGGGCTTTGGACAAGGTTTCGGAGGAAAGTTACTTTTTTCGGCTTTCCGATTATGAAGATTTCCTGATCGAGACGATCGAGGCCGATCCGCAGATAGTCCGGCCCGATGCCCGGCGGAATGAGGTCTTGTCGTTTGTCCGCCGCGGTCTTCAGGACCTATCGATAAGCCGCCAGAAAACGTCGGTTTCATGGGGCATTCCGGTGCCGGATGATAATGACCATGTGATGTACGTGTGGCTCGATGCGTTGTCGAATTACATTACTGCGCTCGGTTACGGCAACGAAGTGCAACAGGCGGCCGTATCAAATGGCGATGGAGTGGGTGGGAGATCTGCGTTGGAAAAATACTGGCCGGCCGTGCACCTTGTCGGAAAGGACATTCTCCGATTTCATACGGTTTACTGGTTTTCTTTCTTAGAAGCAGCCGGATTGGAATTGCCGAAAAGCGTTTTTGCCCATGGTATGTGGCTCGATGCCGACGGACGTAAGATGGGCAAAACGTTGGGTAATGTGATCGAAGTTGATGTATTACATAAACATTTTCAGATAGATGCGGTCCGTTATTTCGCTCTCCGCGACATGGTATTTGGCCAGGACGGACGGTTTGGTTATGAGAACCTGATCGACCGCGCAACCGCCGATCTGTCGAACGGCCTCGGCAATCTGACAAACCGCACGCTTTCGATGATCGCAAAATATTGCGACGGGGTGATCCCGAACGGCAGGATCAACGAGGAAAATTACATCCACGCACGCCGGGCAGGCATCGACCCCGACGGCGGCGAACTTGTGTCCGTACTTGAACACGCCCGCGACGAATTCCTTCGCCGTTTCGACAATTTTGAGTTTAGCCAGGCGCTCGAAACGATCTGGTCGGTCATCGCCCGCGTCGATAAGATGATCTCCGACGCAAAACCGTGGGTACTGGCCAAAGAAGAGAATCAGGCAGAAACGCTCAACGCAGTCTTATATCGTTCTGCCGAGACACTTCGCTGGCTAAGCGTGTTGCTTTATCCGGTTATGCCCGATTCAACCGAAAGGATCTACCAGCAACTCGGCCTAGGCAGAAACACGACCGGTAGGGAGTGTGCCCTTGACAATGAATCGGGCACATTCCCGGCAAGCCCCGCGTCCACCATCGATCCTGCCTCGCTCAAATGGGCCGGGCTGGAACCCGGAACCCATATCGACGAGCCTCAAGCGATATTTCCGAGAATTGATAAAGCTAAAGTTATGAATGAGATAAAGCAGGACGTTGAAGTGAAAGATGAGGTTAGGGCAGAAGGGGGAGTTTCAACGCAGAGACGCGGAGACGCGGAGAAAGGAATCGCCAAGGCCGAAGTCGTTGTCGCCGAGGGACAGGATGCATCGCCAATTGAACCAGAAGAAGAAAATTTCATCACCATCGACGATTTTCTAAAGGTCGAACTCCGCGTGGGCGAGATAAAAGTTGCCGAGCGCATCCCAAAGGCCGACAAACTCCTCCGCTTCGAGGTCGATCTTGGCGAAGAAAAGCCACGCCAGATCCTCGCCGGCCTCGCCGAATTTTACGACCCCGAAAAACTCATCGGCCGCAAAGTAGTAGTAGTCGCCAACCTAAAACCCCGCAAAATGCGAGGCCTCGAATCTCAAGGCATGATCTGCGCCGCATCGCTCGAGGACGATTCCGGCCCAAATCCGGCATTGGCGGCGTTTTTGGAAGATGTCGAGATTGGGGCGAGGTTGAAATAGGTGTGCGGATTTGCAACAGATGAAAAATGCACTCAATAAGAACTTACACGCTGCGAAGAACTCTAAGAAGGACGAGTTTTATACTCAGCTTTCGGACATTGAGAAAGAGCTGCGGCATTACAAAGACCATTTTAAAGGCAAGGTTGTTCTGTGCAACTGCGACGATCCGCGTGTGAGCAATTTCTTTCATTACTTCTCGCACAATTTCGAAGACCTCGGCCTAAAGAAACTCATCACGACCTGTTACAAAAATCAGAACCGCGATTTTTTTAGCAAGCACACCAGCGAACACGCGATCTATCTCGAATACACAGGCGACCGTGACGGCAATAAGGTTCCCGACCCAAACGAGATCGGTATCCAACATCTAAAAGGCGACGGCGACTTCCGCAGCGACGAATGCATCGAGCTATTAAAACAAGCCGACATCGTCGTGACCAATCCGCCGTTCTCGTTGTTTCGGGAATATGTTGGTCAATTGGATACATACGATAAAAAGTTCATTATCATAGGACATCAGAACGCGATAACCTACAAAGAAATATTTAAGCTATTGAGAGATAACAAAATGTGGTTAGGAAATGGCTTTACTGGCAACGCCGCACATTTCATTAACAAATCATACGAAGATTATGCGACCGCAGGCGATCACAAGGAAGGCATGATCAGAGTTTCCGGCGTTGCGTGGTTCACCAATCTCGAGATTAGCAAACGTCACGAGGACTTAGTTCTTTACAAGAACTATTCGCCTGACGAATATGCCAAATATGATAACTATGAGGCGATCAATGTCGACAAAACGAAAGATATCCCGATGGATTACGCCGGAGTGATGGGCGTACCAATCACTTTCCTCGACAAATACAACCCCGAGCAATTCGAGATCGTTGGATTAATTGCAGGAAATATTAAAGGCCTCGCGGGAATCCCGTCGGCAAGTGGAAAAGATGGCCCCTATATTGACGGAAGATTGCGATACGGTCGAATTCTTATCCGCAACAGGAAATTAAACAAATGACGATCGAACTCAAAGAGATCACTGCCGGAATCTTCTTTCCCGCGAAGCGGCACATAGCCACGTCCCTTTAGGGCGTGGTCGCGGCGGATTCAATTTCTCTTAGGGCGTTTTAACGTCCTTACGCGTCAACCGGCTTAAGCCGCCGGAGATAAGGACGATAAATCGCCCTCGCAAAATCTCGCGGCAACTCAACCCCGCCGTAAACGGACGGGGCTATACAGGAAAAGCCGCCTAAACGCGGCTGATAGAAGCATAAATAAGACGAAGACCGAAGACAAAACGGCAATTAAACTCTTTGAGGAGAAACTCGTTCGCACCGTTTGGAACGAAGACGAAGAGGAATGGTATTTTTCGGTTGTAGATGTAGTGACAGCTTTGACAGACAGTGAAAATCCGCGTCGCTATTGGAGCGACCTGAAGATCAAGTTGGCAAAGGAAGGTAGTCAGTTGTACGAGGAAATCGTACAACTGAAATTGCGTTTTCTTCGGGCTATGCCCGTCGATGTGCGGAGCACATCAAATAACTTTAGCTACACATGGAGCGAAGCGGAATGTGTAGATTGAATAGACGCACGAGGTTAGCGTGTGAAACACGCGGCATAGTTCGGCGGTTTGATATTTCGCGTGTTACACACGCTGAAAATTGTTGGGCATACATTCCACAGGTTACGCTTCGCTTCACCTGTAGCTAAAGTTATGTAACGTGCTCCGCACGCAACAAAATTTACGAAAGAGAATTAACCATGTCACATACACGATTTCTATATCACATAGTTTTTAGGACAAAAAGTGGCGAACCGATGATCGCGACTTCGTGGGAAAGCGAATTGTACAAATATCTCGGCGGTATCGTGAGAGGTTGGAAAGGCATCGCGATAGAGATCAATGGTATGCCAGATCACGTGCATTTGCTCGTGTTGCTCTTACCGTGCGATTTTCCGTCATTTATGCGAGAACTGAAAGCCAATTCCTCTAAATGGGCAAAGCAGCATAATCGTAATTTTTCGTGGCAGCGTCGTTATGGTGCATTTACCGTAAGCTCGTCCGTAGCTGACAAGGTTCGCTCGTATATCAAGGATCAGAAAAAGCATCACGCAGAGCAATCCTTTGAAGATGAGTATCTGGCGTTGTTAGTAAAGCACGGCGTTGAATTCAACCCTCAATATTTGTGGGACTAATATCGCGTGTTTCACACGCTCGAACGCGGATTGCGATTCGGCCTACAGGTTACGCTTTCGCTTCACCTGTAGCTAAAGTTATGCTGCTTGCTCCGCACGCTTTCGACGGAATAACAAAATGAAAATCGAACTCAAAGAGATCACGGTAAAGGAACTAACCGACGCATATGTTGATAACAGCGAGGCAGGTGTTGTCGGTTACGGCGGGAAGCTCGATATTCGCCCCGCTTATCAACGAGAGTTTATTTACAAGGACAAACAGCGTGACGCCGTGATCGACACTGTAAGGAAAGACTTTCCGCTGAATGTCATGTATTGGGCCGTGCGTGAGGACGGAAACTATGAGGTGATCGACGGCCAGCAGCGCACCATCTCGCTATGCCAGTATGTCGCGGGAGATTTCTCGTTCGAGCAGCTCTATATCCACAATCTGCAGGACGACAAGAAAGCCGAGATACTAAATTACAAGCTGATGGTCTATCTCTGTTCGGGAACCGACAGCGAAAAGCTCGAATGGTTCAAGACAATTAACATCGCCGGCGAAAGGTTGACCGATCAGGAACTTCGAAACGCCGTTTACTCGGGGACTTGGGTGACGGACGCGAAGAGATACTTTAGCAAAACAGGCTGCGCGGCTTACGGACTCGGCAGCAGCTATCTCAACGGCTCGCCGATACGCCAGGATTACCTCGAAACCGCCATCGAATGGATAAATCACGGCAACATCGAGGAATACATGGCGACGCACCAGCACGACGAAAACGCCAGCGTGCTGTGGCATTACTTTCAAAGCGTCATCGCCTGGGTCAAGGCTACTTTCCCTAAACATCGCAAGGAAATGAAAGGCATTGATTGGGGGAATCTATACAACCAATTCAAAGACGAGCGGTTCGATACCGATAAGCTGGAGAAACAAGTCGCGG
>CAUJFK010000265.1 GCA_963169175.1 Acidobacteriota bacterium
GAGCGTTCGCATCAGAAAGCGCCGCGTTCCGTCAACCGACGTGTATCGTGATTCGATCGCCAACGTCGAGGCCGCCGCCGTTTCATTGAGCCGTTCCCGTAACGCTTTGGGCAGATCTGTCATTGCGTCGAACGATGTCAACCGCCGCTCATGCAGGCCGCGAAAAACCTGATCGGCACGATAACGCGGTTCGCCCATCGCTTCGAACAGAGCAATGAGTTCCGTGCGTAAATAACCCGTCAAGTGCGTTCGGTCCGGCATTATCTAAATTCTATCCTTTCCTCAACGTGTTTGCGACTTTACTTTTTGGTCGAAGAAGAGCATGAACCATACGTTGCAAAGCTGATGGCTGAAAGCCAATGGCTGTCAGCTCCAATTGAAATATAGCCAACAGCTGTTAGCTCTCAGCTCTCAGCCTCAATTTTTATTGAGTAATAGGCGAAGGCTCAGCGGGCCGCCTCTGTTAGACTTGGTCGTGATGGATCGCAATTGTCGCAGATATCTTGTCTGCATTCTAATTTGGGTTGTATTCGCCGCCGGCTGTACGGGCTTTCGTGAACCGGAGAGCCAAGGCAAAACGCAAGAGAACCCGGTGCCGCCGGCTACGGTCGGCATTGATCTGTTCTTTGGGAACCCGTCGAATGCGAATGAGAACGAAGCGGATAATTTCCTGATCGTTGGTGAAGGATCGGTCATTTCCTACAACAACGCACGCGGGACGCCGAATTGGGTCTCGTGGCGGACGACCAGGGCCGATCTCGGGCCATCGCTGCCGCGGCCGGATTTCCGCCCCGATCCGCGACTGCCCGCTTGGTTCAACCGCATCTCTTACTCTGACTATTCAGGCAGTGGTTATGATCGCGGGCATATAACCCCAAGCGCGGACCGATTCGGCAGTGTAAAGCTAAACGAGGAAACGTTTTTGATGACGAATATAGTCCCTCAAACGTCGGCGTTGAACCAGTATCCGTGGGAAAAGCTTGAATCTTATGCCCGCGGCCAGGCGCGGCGCGGATTCGACCTTTATCAGATAGCGGGCGGCTACGGAACAAAGGAAATATTAAAAAGCGGGATAGCAGCACCGACGAATTGTTGGAAGATAATTGTCGTTATGCCGCGCGGACGGACCGAAATAAACGAACGCATTCGCGTGATCGCCGTTGATATGCCCAACATTGACGGCATCGAGAAAGGCGGCTGGGAAAGATTTAGAACAAGCATTCGTGCGATCGAGGAAAAGACAGGCTACGACTTTTTTGCTTCGCTGCCGAAGACAGTTCAGGACGGTTTGGAAATGCACACTGAGGTCCGCTCGACAATACTGGCCCGCTGATCATACAAACTTTGAAACCCAGCTGCTTTTCAGACGTAAGACAACTTCATGAAAAAGACAATTTTGCTTTTTGTTTCCCTTCTTTCCTTCACGATAGCTGCTGCCGCCCAGGCTCCGGCCGCGAAAGAGGCCAGCCCGGTGGATGTGGGCTCTATCGATGCGATCATGAAGGCGGTTTATGACGTTATTTCAGGCGACGCCGGACAAAAACGCGATTGGGACCGCTTTCGCTCGCTATTTCATCAAGACGCGAAGCTTATCCCGTCAGGAAAGAACGCTCAAACGGGTGTGACGGGTGCCCGGTATTTGACGCCGGAAGACTATATCACGCGTAGCGGCCCGGTTTTGGAAAAGAATGGTTTTCATGAACGCGAGATCGCCCGCCGTGTGGACCAATTCGGCAATATCGCACAGGTTTTCTCAACCTATGAATCCTTTCGGAAAAAGGACGATAAAACGCCTTTCATGCGCGGCATCAATAGCTTTCAGTTGATGAACGACGGCAAACGCTGGTGGGTAATAAACATCTTCTGGCAACAGGAATCGGCGGAGAATCCGATCCCGAAGGAATATCTGAAAAACAGAAAATAGACCCATACGACAGGCTGACCTGTCTGTCCTACGACGTAGGCCATTGGCCGCAATATGCTAGATCGGCCCGGCCGGTGATGAGAATTTCGCCGTCGTCGCGCCAAAAGAATTTTGTGGTCCCGCCAACAGCGTGGACGGAAACACGCCTGTCCGTACGGTCCATAAATGCTGCGAGTACCGCCGCACCGCTTGAGCAGGTGCCGGAAGACGACGTTTCGCCTGCGGCCCGCTCCCATATCCGGATCTCGATATTCTCGCGGTCAATGACCTTTACAAACACGATGTTAGCCTTTTCAGGGAATATCGCGTTTGTCTCGAGTTCTCTGCCGTACAGCCGCCAGTCAAATTCAAAATTGTCAACAAAGCTGATCGCAACGGGATTGCCGACATTTACGCACGACATCGCAAACGTCCGCCCGGCTGCTTCGACGGGAAGATCGATGACCGATTCGCTCAGGTCGGGTGTCAATACAGGCACGCCCGCACTTGTGAAATTGGGTCGTCCGATCTCAGCCTCAAATTGATAGTGACCCGCCTCGTCCGCCTCGCTCGTTCGAAAATTCTTGATGCCGCTTCTTGTTTTGAGCCGCAAGGCTTGCTCTGACCAAAGCTGCTTGTAATAAATATACGCGGCCGCGCAGCGTGTACCGTTGCCGGAAAATCCGGCGATGCTGCCGTCCGGGTTTACTATTTCGCAGAAAAAATCGGCATCATCATCCCGCAGCTTTTCGATCACAGCAATGCCGTCGCCGCCAGCGCCGGTATGCCGGTGGCATATCGCCCTGGCCAACTGCGTCAATTCAACGCCGGCTGGGATCAATGCTCTTTCGATAACGATGTAATCATTACCAAAACCGTGGAACTTGCAGAATGGGATCATCGTGAACTAGTTCACCCAGTCAGCGATAAACACATTCGTATCGCCTTCTTTCTCGGCATTGCGGTTTGAGGCAAAGACGAGTTTTTTGCCGTCCGGCGAAAAGATCGGGAAACCGTCAAATGTTTCGTTGAACGTAACGCGTTCCAGGCCGGTGCCGTCCACGTTGATCAGTGCCAGGTCGAAATTGCGCTTTCTCGGATCGGTGGCGAAATAATTCGTGCAAAAGATGATCCTCTTGCCATCGGGCGTAAAGTACGGTGCAAAGCTCGCGGCATTGAGCTTGGTCACCTGGCGTTTGTTCGAACCGTCGGCGTTCATTACCCAAAGTTCAAAGGTCGTCGGCACGATCAGGTGCTGGGCGAGCAGGTCTTTATACCGTTTAACATCCTCTGGCGTTTTCGGGTGCGAGGCGCGATAAACGATCTGTTTACTGTCCGGCGAAAAGAACGGCCCGCCGTCGTAGCCGAGTTCATCGGTCAGACGCTTTACGTTCTTGCCGTTCGTGTCCATCGTATAGATGTCCAGATCGCCGTCCCGCTCCGAGGTAAAAACGATCTTCTTGCCGTTCGGCGACAGCGTCGCTTCGGCATCATAGCCCGGGTTGTTGGTCATCTGTTTCAGATCAGAACCGTCTGCCTTGACCGAAAAGATGTCATAGCTTGGGTAGATGGCCCAAACATAGCCCTTGGAAAAATCAGGGTTCGGCGGGCATTCCTTGCTGCCGAGATGGGTCGAGCCAAACAGAACGCGTTTGTCGTTCTTGAAATAGAAAGCACACGTCGTGCGGCCGTCACCGTTTGAGACCATCTTTACGTTCGAGCCGTCGATGTTCATCGTATAGATCTGGTCACAGCCACGCCCGTCGCGTTTTGATTGGAACGACAGCTTTTTGCCATTGGCCGAAAAATACGCCTCGGCGTTCTCGCCTCCGTTGGTAAGCTGCTTGATGTTGGCCAGGTGTTTCTCGCCCGCAACCGCAAGCGAGGGGGCCTGAGTGAACGCGGCCGAGCCGCAGGTGAGAAGGATCAAAGAAAATAATGCAATTCTCATAATTCTAATGCTATTATCCTCGCGGAAATCAGGTGAATCCGAAAAGACAAGTTTAACGAATTATGTCGTTGAATGAAAACCGGTTCCCGATCCTCACGGCCCGCATCCGGGCAAGTTTCAAGGAAACGGTCAATATCCGATATGGCATTTGAAACCAGCAAAGACGTTTTGGATTGGTACGAGCGGCAGGAGCGGACGTTGACGGATGAGTTCATCAACGGCCTGCCATGGTCAACGGTGAGAGACACGCCGTTGGACGAAAAGTTTATTCCTGTCCTGCTTTACATGCGCGATGTCGAAGTTCTGACCGATATGTATCATCGCGAACTTCGGCGAACACCGACCGGACGTGATCCCGTTATTGCCAAATTCATGGAACGCTGGGGCGTCGAAGAAATAACGCACGGCCAGGTGATAAACCGCTTTCTGAACGAAGCCGGCTATGAGACGCCTGAAAACTGGCAGGAGCAAACGCTCGGGAATGTTCCGTCCGGCTATCATTTGAGCACCTATCTCTTAACGTCACTGACCAATCTGCTCGGCAGCAGCTTCACGGCAACACATATGGCTTTTGGGGCGATACATGAGATGTCAACCGCCCAGGCCTATCGACGAATGATCGAATTGGCGGCCCATCCGGTGCTTACGCGGATACTTGAAGGCATAATCCGCGAAGAGGCCGCTCACACGCAGTTCTATTGGAGTGTTGCCCGGCTGGAATTGAAAAAAAGCACGGCCGCACAAAAGATGGCGCGAAAGGTGGTCGAAACATTCTGGCGTCCGGTAGGCCAGGGCTCGTTGGCGAAGCACCGCACGGACTATTCGATAGCAATGCTCTTTTCCGGTGATGAAGGAACCGAGAGGATCGACCGCACGGTCACGCGTAGGGCACGCGAGTTGCCGGGTTTCGGCAACCTGACGAAGATAACGACGCGGGTCAAAGAGATCTGTGACAGATGCCATCCTGCCAGCCCGATCTCGGCTGCGTCGTTACTTCTTTCGGTAAACCTCTATTCCGTTTTTTGATTCGACGGCCAACTTGCCCTCGCGCTCGGCGTAATCCAGGTGGGCGACCGCTTCGGAAATAGCAAGAAACCGGTGAACGTCATGGCCCACAGCGTTCGGAAACACCGATCGTGCGATCTCGAAAGCCGTTGCCCCTTCCGCTGGGATAAGAGATAGTATCCGCCGCTGCCTTTCGTCAACTGCGCGAATATACCGGTTGAAAATCTCTTCGAAATCGGTGACCGGCTCACCGTGGCCGCCGTAGGCAAGAGTTGGCCGAAGATCACGCAGGCGGGCAAGGCTGACCATGTATTCAGCCAGCGAAGGGAATCGGCGTTCCGGGTCGAGCGGGTCGGGTGAAAGAATGGGGTTTGGCGTAATGCGTTTTAGCACGCAATCGCCGCAAACGAGCGTGCGGTTCGCTTCCCGAAAGAAGGAACACGAGCCTGGTGTATGCCCAGGCGTATGGAGCACCCGCATCGTTCCGCCCGCAAATTCCAGCTCCTCTCCATCGGTCAAGGGCAGAAGATCTTCCGGGTCAAGTGCGTCTGTCAAAAGGCTGATCTCTTCATAAAGAGAACGCATTTCATCGAAAGCCTTTTCCGGCACACCTGAACGAAGGAGGAGCCTGCGATTTTCCTCGTGCGACAGCCGTCCGACAAGGTGTCCCGATTCCCATTGATGCAGATAGATCTCGGCATTCTTTGCCGCGTCGCGCACATGCCGCGCCAGTCCGCAATGGTCTTCGTGTGCGTGTGTCAGCACTATTCGCTGCACGTCGGCAAACGTCAGGCCGTGTCCAGCAAGCCCTCGGCGCAAGGCTTCGGACGCCACGTCGGTTTTTGGGCCGACGTCGATCAAAGTTACCGGATCTTCGCGGATCAGATAGACATTCACATCGCCGACATAGAACGGCGTTGGAATGGAAATCGGCAGTATCTTCATTATTTGCGATTTTCGAGTTGCCGTCCGCAAATGTCAATCCGTGCGGCAAAGGTGGAGACCGGACCACGAAATGGACGCGAATATGACCCGAAGATTCACGAAACTGTCAACGTGCGTAGGCATAGGATAGACTGTTTGTTTGTGAGAACGAAGATAGGAGACCGAGCGTCACGTGTCGTTATCGCCGGTGCCGGCCCGGCCGGATCGAGCCTTGCCATCAGGCTTGCCCATTATGGATTTGACGTGACACTTATCGAACGCGAGCGTTTTCCGCGACACAAGCTGTGCGGTGAATTCATTTCACCTGAATCACTTGGGCATTTTCGGGACCTTGGCGTTCGCGATGACCTGCTTTCTCTCGGCGGCCAGCGGATCTACAAAACGCGATTCTCCAACCGAAAAGGTCGAAGTTTTGTAATTTCAAGCGGTATCCTGAACGGCGAGGGCTTTGCTCTAAGCCTGAGCCGGTACGAGATGGACCGGTGCCTTATGGAGCGGGCAAAAGCGCTGGGCGTTCGTGTCCTTGACGGTACTCGGGTCGCGAATGTGATGGCCGACGGCGAGTCTATAACCCGCGTAGAGGCTGTTGGCGATGAACGAGAGACGATCATTGCTGACATCTTCGTGGACGCGACCGGACGGGCATCTGCCCTTAGAAAGGCTGCTGATAGAGTGGCCGGCGGCCCTGGCGAAGCCGGCAAGCCTTTAGCCATTGCTTTCAAGACCCACCTTGAAAGTGTTCGGATCGAGCCGGGAACGTGCGAGATCTTCTTTTTTCCAGGCGGCTACGGCGGAATAACGTCGATCGAAGCCGGGCTAGCGAATTTGTGCTTCATGATGAGAGCTTCAAAGGCGCGCGAACTCGGTGCGGATGCTGATGTGCTCTTACGCAAAGCAGTCTGCCAAAGCCGGACCGCTGCATCATGCTTAGAGGGAGCCGACCGCGTGCGTGATTGGTTAGCGGTATCGATCGGATCGTTTGGCCGGACACCACGGCCGCGAATGAGGAATCTTTTGAGCGTCGGTGATGCCGCAGCCTTCATTGACCCGTTCACAGGCAGCGGCATGCTGATGGCGCTGGAGGGTTCAAAATTACTTGCTGATATAATTACTTCAACCTCTTTCGGCCCCGTATCTATACAGGAAGCATACGATGCCGCCTTTGCCCGGGCCTTTGGGCGGCGCCTCCGCGTTTGTTCCCTTTTGCGGCGGGCGGCATTCCTCCCGATGGTGCCAAGCATCGCTATCTCACTTCTTGGATCGAGCCCCCGCGGCCGCAATTATCTTGCCGGCGCCACACGCTCAGAGGCGGCGTCGGGGTAAAATTCGTGTAATACCGCCGAATATCAATAATCTTGCTTGCCTATTGGCGTGAATTAAGCTAAAACCATCACAGCACATCTGTAAATGGCATAACCAGCAAGGTCAAACTCAATAAGGGGCCGCTGTTTGGCCCACCCTGACCCGGCACAATACCTTCCTTTATTTCCGGCAAGGGCGCGCGACCGCTGGCTGCATTCGAAAAGATCAAAAATTTCAGGAGACGAGATGATGAGAGCAGTTACCTCAATAGTTTACAAGGCTACCTTGAACCTAGTCTACGTGGGGCTTATCACCGCCTTGGCCGTGTCATACGCGATGGGCCAGGCACAGGCAACCGCAGCCGACCTAACAGGCACCGTAACCGACCCGAATGGTGCGGTCGTATCAGGCGCATCTGTTACGGCACGAAATACCGCCACCGGCCTGGTCCGCACCGTAACCGCAAGCGGCAGCGGCAGTTACCAGATCATCGGCCTGCCGCCTGGCGAATACGAAGTGTCCGCCGAAGCGGCAACCTTCCGAAAGGTCGTTATCTCCGGCATCCGCCTGACAGTTGGCCAACGTGCCGATCTGCCGATCAAGCTTGAGCTCGGCGAGGCCTCGGCGGTCGTCAACGTATCGGGCGAAGATGTCCAAATTGTCGAAACAAGCCGCACGACCGTTGCAAACACGATCGGCCAGGAACGCATTGAGAATCTTCCGATCAACGAACGAAGTGCGACCGGTTTCGCGCTCACCCTTTCGACGGTTGGACGCGATAACGGCCGGCCGATCGGCCCGGCCCCGACATCGGGCCTGAACATCGGCGGCCAGCGAGGCCGTTCGACGCAGGTAAACGTTGACGGTGCAGACTTTACCGATAACTCTATCAACGCGGCGCGGACGACGGTTTCGCAGGAAGCGGTCCAGGAATACCAGGTTGCGACCAACAGCTATACTGCCGAATTCGGGCGTGCCACCGGCGGCGTGATCAACGTGGTCACAAAGAGCGGAACAAATGGGTTTACGGGCAACGTCTTTGGATTTATTCGCGATAAGAGCATCCAGGCCCGAAACGCGTTCGCTCCGTTCAAGTCGGCTTATACGCGAACGCAATTCGGCGGAACTTTTGGCGGGCCGATCGTGAAGGACAGGACGTTCTTTTTTGCTGCATACGAACGCCGCCAGCGTAATGAATCAGGCTTTTTTACATCGAACGTAGCATCAGGCCTGACTGCATCTGCCACGATACCCGCAATTCCGGGCGTCAACCCGACCGCCCGAACGTTTACGAACCTTACTCCGGCGCAGGCGGCATTTATCAACACGCTTGTTGGTACTGGCGTTGGGGCAAATATCTGCGCGGCCAGGGCTTACGGCTTTTTTGCGGCAAGCGGCAGTGCCACTGCCCTGACGGGATCAAACCCGCTGGTTAGTCCAAATGACGGCAGTGTTTGCCCGGCCATCTCGCCGATCCTGCCCGGCGTTGTCGGCCCCCGCTTTTTGATATCCGGTGCGCCGGTACCGCTTGGCTCGACGAATGCCTTGGGACAGCCGATCGCGTTTCGGGCGCTGAACAGCCTGCAGCGCGTTTTTCCGGTTACGGACGCAAGCAATTACCTGTCGGTCCGCGGCGATCACCGGTTCAATCAGGACCATCAGCTTTCGATTCGGTTCGGATACAATCCGGGAACGCTGACGGGCATACAGGTTGAATCACAGAACCAATCGCTCGGGCAGAACGATTTTTCTCGCACTGGTATTACCGAGATCAAGGACACCTCGCTGTCCTCGAGCCTCAGTTCGGTACTTTCCGCCAATATGGCGAATGAGTTTCGGTTCAGCTACGGGCGGCGGCAAACTTCATTCCGCTCGCAGAATCTTGATGCGGTCGCTTACAACATTTCCGGCACAGCCTTCATCGGCCGTGAGCTTTTCTCGCCGGTCGATCGCACCGAAACCCGCTATCAGTTCATGGACAACTTGACCTGGATCGCCGGACGACATTCGTTCAAGTTTGGCGGTGACGTCAACTTCATCAAGATACCGGAGGCACTGTTTGAGCTTAACTTCGCTGGGTTATTCAACTTTGGCGATTTTGCCGCTGCGAACCTTGGCTTTCCGGCATCTGCCCCAGCCTTTACGGCGGTCCAGTCATACGGCCTTGGGCTGCCTTCTATCTATATTCAGGGATTCGGCAACCCGATAAGCGAGATCAAGAACACGCCACTCGCCTTTTTTGCACAGGATTCGTGGCGTGCGACCAATCGTCTGACGATCAATTTTGGAATTCGTTATGACATTGAGTTGACTGAGACCATTGAACCCGTTGCATTCCAGGACCCGCTTTCAGGCATCAGCTTGTCCGCCGGCGATATAAAAGCCGCACAGGACGTGATGAATGTACAGCAAGGCATTCCGCGCGACACTAACAACTGGGCACCGCGCCTTGGGTTTGCGTATGATGTGACCGGCAATGGAAAGGCCGTCATTCGCGGAGCGATCGGTTTGTTCTATGATCATCCGCTGCTCGCCGTGGCATTTAACTCTGACATCGCCGATGCTGCTCAACAGCAGCAGGCTGTGCTGACAGCAGGTTCACCGCTGCCGATCAACACGTCAACCGGTGCTCCGACACTTCTAAATGCGGCACTCGTATTTCACGGGACCGTTTGCGGAGCGCAGGGTTCGAACGCGGCGCTTTGTGCGGCATACGGCAGCCCGGTGACACCCGGCGTCGCCTCAAGCGCCCAGTACCAGTTTGGCCGTCAGCGGTTCAACGATCAGACCTTCCCGGGCTTTGGGCCGGTCCTGCCGTTCTCGCTGCCGGTGGCCAAGGATTTTCAGTACGCTTCGGCAACTCAAGCAAACCTCGGCTTCGAGGTTGAGTTGATGAAGAACCTTTCGCTTTCGGCCGAGTATATTTTCGTCGGTGCGCATCATCTGCCGCATCCGACCGATCTGAATACGCCAAACACCGCACTTCAGATAGAAAATTACCGCCGCTGCTTCGGCACATTGCCGACAAGCACACAGGCCGTATCGACCGTAAATCCGGCGGCTTGTACCAACATCGTGGCCCAACCGATACCGGGAATGATCTCCGTTACGACCCGCGGCGGCGTTATCGCACCGGCGATCGCGAACTTCTTCCGGCCGAATGCTCCGAACTACTTTTTGGCACAGGCGCTTTCCGGCGGTGCAGTAACGCCGGCGGTCCTGAACGCGGTCCTCGGTGCCACCGGAACGGTACGAACGCCGGGTGTGCTGTCGCCATTCGGTTCGGTGAACGCACAGATCTCGGATGGTAATTCGGAATATAACGCCGTCAACTTCCAGTTGCGTCGCCGATATGCGAATAACTTTCAGTTCCTGGCGTCGTACACGCTTTCGCATTCGGAGGACGATTCGTCAGACCTGCAAACACTGCTTATCGCACAAGATGTGAAGAACTTCCGTGCTGAGCGGGCGGCTTCGCTGTTCGACCAGCGTCACCGGTTCGTGTTTAGCGGCGTTTTGACCTCACCGACCGCGTGGCGGAACGGCGGCGGCTGGCAGAGATTCTTCGCCGATTTCACCGTTGCTCCGATAATCGAGATTTCGTCAGGCAGGCCGTTCAATATCATCACCAATGTTGATGCCAACAACGACCAGACAAGCCAGACCGACCGGCCGAGCTTCAACCCTGACGGCACGCTCTGCGTTCCTGGCGAAGCCGGCTGCATTACGCCGCTTATAACGGACGGCCGCTTTTCGACCGGCACGCTTGGCCGTAATCAGGGAATTACGCATAACTATGCGTCATTTGACCTGCGTCTGACACGGGCATTCCATTTTGGCGAGCGTTTGAGGCTTGACCTGATCGCTGAAGGGTTTAATCTCTTCAACCGCTTCAACGAGGGATCGGCATCGCCGAATTATCGCGATGTCAATGCCTTCGGCCAGCGTTCGGGCTTCCGCTATTTCAGCCTTCCGACTGCCGCATACGACCCGCGTCAGTTTCAACTTGGGTTCAAGCTGAATTTTTAGGCTGAAAGATGTTACCTCTCGCGGGCCGTCCGATCGGGCGGCCCTTTCTTTTTGCCCTTTGTACCCTTTGTGTCTTAAACTTTGTGTCCTCTGTGTTTAGGTCTGGTTTTTAACACAAAGGACGGTAAGTTGAAGACACAAAGGGCTCAAAAGGGGACGGCGGTTGTGATGGTGCCAATTCCATTTTGATTCCGGCTGAACGATAATCTTCGTGTGCGATCGCTTTCCGAAAAGATCAGGGAAAAGGCCGGCGAATTCGGCATCCATCGGGTAGGATTCGCACCGGCCGATGCGTTATCCATCGAACGAAGCAGGTTGACTGAATGGCTTGCACGGGGAAACCATGGCGAGATGCGGTGGATGGAACGGGAACCTGAAAAGCGAACTGATTCGCGCATTCTGTTCCCGCCGGCCAAGACCGTTATCTCGGTAGCGGTCAACTACTTTACACCCCACCAGCACGAAGGGTCCGGCAAGATATCACGCTACGCGTGGGGCGATGATTACCATGATGTTGTCAAAGCCAAGCTGACTGCTCTGCTTGAATGGATAAAGGGCGAGGCGCCCGCTGCCGAAGGCAAAGTGTGTGTGGACACGGCACCGATAATGGACAAGGCCTGGGCCGTCCGCGGCGGACTTGGTTGGATAGGGAAACACTCAAATCTGATCACACGCGAGGTTGGGTCCTGGGTGTTTCTCGGTGAGATCCTGATCGATCTTGAACTGGAATACGAGACGGAATCGGTCGCGGACCATTGCGGGTCATGCACAAAATGCATTGAGGCCTGTCCGACCGATGCCATAAGCGAACCGTACGTCGTTGACTCGCAAAAATGCATCTCATACGCAACGATCGAATTGCGCGATGAAGAGCTGCCGCCGCGGATCGCCGAGAATCTGAACGGCTGGATGTACGGCTGCGACATTTGCCAGGATGTGTGCCCCTGGAACCGGTTTGAAATGCCTTCGGAAGAAGAAGCGTTCGAGCCAAGAAATGGTGAAACTACGCTTGATCCTGAAAGGATCGCGGCGATGGAGCACGAGGAATATGTTGTGCGGTTCCGCCGCTCGGCGATCAAGCGGGCTAAGCTGCCGGGTCTCAAACGCAACGCGGCGGCGGTCGCTGTGGAGCGACCTGGACAAAACAATTTGTAATGGCCCATAGATGAAAATTCAAGCTCCGGGCTTCACGCTCCGGTTCATTATTGCCCGCCTGCGCTGTATGATTTAGTTGGATGCTTCGTGACGCCTACAACCGAACGATACGCGATCTGCGAATTTCGCTTACGGACAGGTGTAACTTCCGCTGTTTTTACTGCCTGCCGCACGGCGAGCCCTCATGGGCATACAAAGAAAAACTGCTTACACTCGAAGAACTTGCGTTCGTTTGCGAGGTATTTGTTTCACTCGGAATAACAAAAATTCGCCTTACCGGAGGCGAACCGCTGATCCGAAGGGACGTAGATGTGTTGGTCGAGAAGCTTTCGCGGCTCAAGCCTGACTTGGCCGACATTGCCCTGACGACAAATGGATACGATTTTGTCCGGCAGTCAGAAGCATTGTGGTCCGCAGGCCTCGATCGTGTAACTTTCAGCATTGACAGCCTTCGCCCCGACAGATTTCAAGAGATAACCGGCGTTGACGCCCTTGGCCGAGTACTCGATTCGATCGATGTGGCAAAGCGGCTTGGGTTCGCTCCCGTCAAGGTGAATGCTGTCGTCGTTCGCGGCCGGAATGATGACGAACTCGTCGATTTTGCCCGATTTGCCCGCGAGAACGATGTGAGTTTTCGATTTATCGAATTTATGCCGCTCGATTCGGGCCACGAATGGAACCGCGATATGGTGGTTGCGGGCCGTGAGGTGCATGATGCGATAAACGAAGTGTTCCCATTGCAGCTGAAAGAGGCATCGCGCGGAAGCTCAACCGCGTGGAACTACACTTTTGTTGATAGCGCACCCGGTGAGATCGGCATCATCACGCCGGTTACGAATCAGTTTTGCGGGGCATGCTCGCGAATTCGATTAACGGCCGATGGACAAATACGCACCTGCCTTTTCTCGGCCGCGGAATACGATCTGCGCGGAGTGGTCCGCAGCGGTGCCTCTCGCGAAGAGATAGCCGACTTTATACGTGCTGCCGTAATGAAAAAAGAGCCGGGCCATCGTATCAATGACCCGGCGTTTGTACAGCCTGAAAGAACGATGAGCTTTATCGGCGGCTAAGGCCTAATTGCACTCTACCGTTGCTTCCCAATCCATGTTCGTCCCGCCAACGCGGCAGGAATAGGTTCCTGTGATCCGGTTGCCGTACATCGTTCCATTATAGGTACATGTGTTGCTTCCCATCCATGCGGCATCAGTTCGCTGGACCGTCACTTGGTTTCCGGACAGCTGAATGTCCAACACAGCCTCTGCCCGGTCAGTTCCGCGCGTCCAGATCGCATCATACGTGCCTCCCCTGCCCCGGCGGGTCCAGATACCTGTAAATCCGTTCTCATATTCCGTTATCCGCCGGCCAAGGCCGCAGCCGCTGCTGTTGCCGCCGCCAGCGCGCTCCATTCTGCGTTCCAGGTTTGCTCGTTCCGCGCCGGGCACATTTTCGCCGCCTGACCGGCTTGCAACAATGGTGATGACTCGTGTCCGGTTCCTGTCCCGGTCGCGGTCGTTAACGCACAGAATATAGACCGAATGGTTGCGTTTTGTTCCGTAAACCGACCTGTTGCCGCGTTCATCGGTCCTGTAGCCTTCGTCCTTGAGAACCTGGACTGCCCGACGTGTGCAATCGTTATCCGAGATCTGCAGCACCTGTTCACCGTATGACATCGGCGGCCCCTGCGCTGCGGCGTCGCCATAAGCCGCGAAAAGCAAGGCTCCGGCCGCTATCAACTTTACGAATTGCTTAAAGAACTTTTGATCCATATGTGAAATTTCCCTCCTTAGGATTCTACCCAAATGCACGTTTGTGCTAGCTTTCGTTCCTACCCATCATATCCAATCCGACCGCGGCGACCAATATCGAACCCTTGATGATGTCCTGCATATAGTCCTTCACGTTGAGCAGCGACATTCCGTTGTCGAGGCTGGCCATGATAAGTGCCCCGAGACAGGCGCCAAAGATCGTGCCGCGGCCGCCCATTAGTGATGCACCGCCGATAACGCAGGCCGCGATCGCATCAAGTTCTTTCAACGTTCCGGCGTCCGGCGAGGCGCTGCCGACGCGGGCCGTGAATATCAAGGCAGCGGCACCGGTCAAGGCCCCGAGCAGGGCGTAAACCTTCAGGATATTAAGCTTGTTATTAATGCCGGAGAGTCGTGCTGCGTCAGCATTTCCGCCGATCGCATAGAGATAGCGCCCGAATGTGGTGGAATTTGTAAGAAATGCCCCGAACAATGCGACCGCAAGCAGGATCAATACGGGGACCGGAACACCCTGGTAATTGTTCATCACCCAGATAAACGCCACGATCGCACCAATAGGCAGAAGTGCTTTCAGAACGGCGGCCCCGTAATTGGCATCGCCGAGGCCGTACTCCTTGATCGAAGCGGCGCTTCGATAGACCATGAACAACACAAAAACAATTGCGACACCGGCAAGTACCCAGCCGATGGATTTAGGAAGATTGCCTTGGCCGATAGCTTTGAATACTTCATCCGATACGGGAATTGTGTTGCCGCCCAATAGCCATTTTGTCGCACCGCGCCAGGCAAGCAGGCCGCCGAGGGTGACGATGAACGCGGGAATATTCAGATACGCGATAAGGGCGCCGTGAAACAGCCCGATCACGATCGCCACGCCGATAGCAAGCAAGATCGAGACCGACATGCCGTATTCCAGCGTCGTCAGCGAAAAGGCCGCCAGAGCGCCGGCAAACCCAAGCACCGAACCTACGGCAAGGTCGATGTTTCCCGACACAATGACCATTAACATCCCAACAGCCAGGATGGCGGTAACGGCCATCTGTGTCATCAGATTGGACAGATTGCGCGAGGTGAGGAAGATCGAATCCGTGGCCCAATGAAAGAACAGCCAGATCAAGCCCAGGACAATGATCATCGCATAAGCGCGCAGTGCCGATGCGGATATCTTTTTTTCGGTTCTTTCGCTCATTTCTTTGTTCGGAGTTACTGTTGCGACAGATCTTCGCCTGTAGCGGCGGTCATTACCTTCTCCGGTGTCGCTTCTGCCCGTGAAAACTCGCCGGTTGCCTTTCCCTCGTGAAGAACAAGGATGCGGTCAGAAAGTCCGAGAACCTCGGGCAATTCTGACGAAACAAGTACTATCGCGAGGCCGTCTTTGGCAAGTTTATTTATTTCGGTGTATATCTCCTGCTTTGCCCCGACGTCGATGCCGCGGGTCGGTTCATCGAGGAAAAGCACTTTGGGGCCGGTCAACAGCCACTTGCCCAAAACGACCTTTTGCTGATTTCCGCCTGATAGCGTTCCGGCGACGGTGAGCGGCGAATTTGCCTTAATGCGGAGCGACGCCATCGGTACACGAACGGCAGCGATCTCGCGCGAACGGTTGGTCAGCATCCTACCGGAAATTGACTTCAACCCGGCTAGCGTCATATTGTCCATGATCGTTTGATCGAGGATAAGGCCGAATCGTTTTCGGTCCTCGGTAACAAAAGCTATTCCATTGGAAATAGCATCGCTCGGGGAATCGATCTGAACCGGCCTGCCCTCAACAAAGATCTCACGCGAATAATTGCCCTGCCATGCGCCGAACAGGGCCGTCAGCAGTTCGGTGCGGCCCGCTCCCATCAGGCCGGCGATCCCAAGCACCTCACCCTTGCGGACAGAAAACGAAACGTTATCAACAAGCTTCTTGGCCGGATCGTCAACCGAATAGGCCGTCAGGCCCGTGACCGCCAGAGCGACCTCGCCAAGAGCGTGTTCGACCTTTGGGAAAATATCTCCGACCTCGCGGCCGACCATTAGCTGTATGACCTTTTCCTTATTCAATTCCGAGGCAGCGTGAGTTGCCACCGTGCGGCCGTCGCGTAAAACAGTGATGCGGTCACTCATTTCAAAGACCTCATCAAGCTTGTGCGAAATGTAGATCATCCCAACGCCGTCGGCCTTGAGTTTGCCTAGAATCGCAAAAAGCGTTTCTACCTCGGATTCGGTCAACGCGGCGGTAGGTTCATCCAATACAAGTATCTTGGCCTTTTTTGACAGGGCTTTCGCTATCTCGACCAACTGCTGCTGGCCAATTCCAAGGCTGCCGACCGGTATGCGCGGGTCGATCTGCAGATTTAGGTCCATCAAAAGCTTCGACGCACGGTGATAGAGCGCCGACCAATC
>CAUJFK010000266.1 GCA_963169175.1 Acidobacteriota bacterium
GCGTACCAGACGAGATGGCACGCATCTTGCCGTCGACATATTTGGCAAGCGTGAGAATGTATTCGTTATCACCGTCTGAGCGGATACTGTAAGTCTGATTGTAGATCTCGACCTGGATGGTTTGTTCTGCCGAACCTGATCGGCCTCTTCCGGTTGTCATGTCAATTATCTCCCGACCGCCTCGGCGACTTCCGGATCGATCATCGTCATGGCCTCAAGCATTGCCTCGACCTTTAACTGGATCGCATCCCGTTCGGACAGCAGCTTCTCTACCTTTTCCTCCAGCTGCACCTTTTCCAGGCCTGATCGGCCGGACCCGCGTTTGAGTTCCGCATTTTGCTTTTCAAGATCTTCTTTCTCTTCACGCAGCTTCTGGACCAACGCGATCGTGAGGTAAATTTTATCTTCGAGATGCGAGAATTTCTCCATCCCAGTCAAGCCGTTCATTGAAAGGTCTCCGTTAGTGGAATGTTATTGCAATGCGGTTACGATTATGTTCCGTTTTTGAAAAAACTTCAAGTAATGCGTGAGTGTTTCACCCGCGAGGCACAATTCCTAAAGTATTACCTAAGGTTTCGAGGATGCGGCCGTGTGCATCTGCGACCTCATCCTCAACCAGCGTCCGCTCATCGCTTCGGTACTCAAATCGCACCGTCAACGACCGTTTGCCATCGGCGACACCTTTCCCCTCAAAAACATCGACAAAGCCGATATTCCGGCAGATATCGCTGCCCTGATCCACAACGGCGTCGCGGACCGTGTCAAAGGTGGTATCTCGGCCGACGATGAACGAAACATCGCGGACCACTGATGGATATTTTGGCAGCGGATGGTAGAAAACGCCGGCCGTGTTCCGGGCGAGGACCGCTTCTAGGTCGATCTCGGCAACAAATACCGGCGCCCTGAATTTGTAGCTCGCGGATATGGCTTCGTTCAGGCGGCCCACGGAGCCGACCAGTCCGCCGTCGATATAAACTCCGGCCGACTGCCCCAGCCGCAAATGATCTATCTCAGAAACGCGGAATTCTGCCGAGGGAAAGCCAACCGCTTCGAGCGCCGCTTCGACAGCACCTTTCGCGTCATAAAAATCAAGCGCCCGCACGGGTTCCAGATGTTTTTGCAGCAGTTCACCGCCAGTTATTGCCAATCCAAACACTTCGCGTTCCGCCGGCATGGAATTTTCGCCAGCTGAATTCGCAAAGATCTTGCCTATCTCAAATAATTTCAAATCGCGCCGTTGGTGGTTGAGGTTGAACCGGATCGAATCAAGCAGGCCGGGAAGCAAGGTTGGCCGCATCCGCACTGCTGCTTCGATGACCGAATCGCGCAGCGTGACGAATTTGTCATCAAGCTTTTCATCGACAATGCCAGGAACAGGCTCATATTGGCCGTCAAATTTCGTGTCAATGAAACTGTATGAAATAGCCTCGTCAAAGCCGATGTCAGCCAACTTTTGCCGCAAAAGCTTCTTTCTGGCCTCGGATGCCTGATACTCGCCCGCCTCAAAGGCCGGCGGCAGTTCATTTGCAATATTTTCGTACCCTGCGTGCCGTGCGACCTCTTCAACCAGGTCCTCCTCGATAGCGATGTCGTGCCGCCAAGTTGGCGAAGTAAATCGGAGAGAGCTGTCATCCTGCTTCTCGCTTGTAATGCCAAGGCCAGTCAAGATCCTCAGACATTCGTTCACCGGAACATCCAAGCCCGTCAGCCTCCGAACTGCGCGTGAAATATCATTGGATACAACCACGGGCGCGGTCAAACGATTTGGATAAACGTCAACAAAATCATCCAACCGGCCGCCCGCGAGTTCGACTATTAGCTCAGCCGCCCGATCGGATGCCCGCGACAGATTTTCAATATCAACGCCGCGTTCAAATCTGTAGCTCGCCTCGGTTGCCAGCCCAAGCTTTCTTGAGGTATGGCGAATACTGCTTCGGTCAAAGTACGCCACCTCAAGCAATACATTGACCGTACTTTCGGTAATGCTTGACTCCAACCCGCCCATCACGCCGCCGACCGCGACGGGTTTTTCGGCATCACAGATCGTCAGCATTGACTCATCTAGTTTCCGCTCAACCTCATCCAGCGTCGTGATACCTTCACCCGGCTTTGCCCGCCTGACGACGATGCGTTTTTCCGCCAGTTTATCCAGGTCGAACGCATGCATCGGCTGTCCGAGTTCGAGCATTACGTAATTCGTAATGTCTGCGACATTATTGATCGACCGCTCGCCGACCGACTCCAGCCGCTTCACCAGCCATTCCGGCGAAGGCCCGATCTTCACGCCGCGGATAATTCTTGCCGTAAACCGATAACAAAGGTCCGGATCCTCGATCTTAACCACATCCGGCGCCAGCAAGGACGGGAAGGGCACCGCCTCCGCCGCGTCTTCTTCGCGACTCCGCGGCTTTGCGGGAAATGCATTTCCAGTGATTACCCGCAGTTCACGCGCGACACCCAGATGCGACAAACAATCCGGCCGGTTTGATGTGAGATCAATGTCAAAAACCTTATCGTCGCCAAACGCATGAATGCCCTCGACCGCCAAACCAACCCGCGTCAACGCAGCGGCGGTTTCGTCCGCGGAAAGTTCGATGTTGATAAGGTCCTTAAGCCAGTTGTAACTAATATTCATGTGATCTCTAGGCTACGAATTTTCATTCCTGCCCCATTTCATGCCCGGTCCGTTTCGTGGGTTTTGCTTCTTGATTCGTGCCTTTCGTGGTGGCGAAGCCGGGCCCTGACCACCCATGCTTTAACGAAACTGCTCCAAAAACCGCACATCATTCTCAAACATATGCCGGATGTCGTCGATGTTGAACATCAGCGCGGCCATGCGTTCGAGGCCGAAGCCGAAGGCGAAGCCGGAATAGGCCTGCGGATCGATACCGACGCCTTTCAGCACATTTGGATGCACCATGCCCGACCCGCCAAGTTCAATCCAACCCGAGCCTTTGCACGGACGACATCTCTCAGTTTGCTGTGTGCCGGCGGCGGTTTGCGGATCGTCTTGACCGCCTCCTGCCTTCTGCCAACTGCCCACTGTCCCCGTGCCGTGGCATTTGAAGCACGAAAAATCGAACTCCGCCGACGGTTCGGTGAAAGGGAAGTAGGACGGCCGGAAACGCGTGACGGTATCGTCGCCAAACAGCCGCTTTAGCCACTCGGTCACCGTACCTTTCAGATGTGCCATCGTGATCCCTTTATCGACACAAAGGCCTTCGATCTGATGGAACATCGGAACATGCGTCATGTCCGGTGTGTCGCGGCGAAAAACCTTGCCCGGTGCAATGATGCGGATCGGCACACCGCGGCGTTCCATCGCACGGATCTGTACGGTCGAGGTCTGCGATCTTAAAGCAAAACCTTCGGTCGTGTAGAAAGTATCCTGCGATTCACGCGCTGGGTGATTTTCTGGAATATTCAGTGCGTCAAAATTGTAATAGTCCGTTTCGATCTCGCGGTCGTCTTCGATGGCATAGCCCATCGACACAAAAATATCCTCGATCTTTTGCCGCAGGATCGTGATCGGATGCAGATGCCCGGTTCGTGGCCGGCGGCCGGGAAGCGTGACATCAAGACGATTCCTTTCGGTTTCGTTTTCGACGACTTCGTTCCTGGCAAAATTTATCAAAAACTCGAGACTATAATCCAGTAATTTACCAAGCTTTCTAACGTCTTCGCCGAAAAGCGGTCGTTCTTCCAGGCTTAGTTGGCCAACCTTACTTTTTAATTTTGCGATACCACTTTTTCGACCTGTAAATCTAACACGGCCAGCTTCAATACGATCGATCCATTCATTTTGCGACGGCTCAGTCCCTCCGAATATGTGTCCCGAACTTAGCCTTTCCTCACCGAAATCAAGAACCGATGCGTGATCGAGATAGAAGTGCATAAACCTTTCGAATGCAGGTCTAGTCAAAGTATCAAGCGTCTCGGCAACCCATCTTTGATACTCTTTCGCTTCGGCTTTTACATCATCGAAAGTAAAACTCTCAGTTTCAATATTCATTTAATTTCATCGCCAGATTCAATAAAGCGTTCGAACTCCTGTCCGAACGCTCTGATAATACTAGCAATCTATTCTTACTTTGGTTCTTTTGTTCTAATTATTGATTGCCTTACCATGAGTCCAAAGTTCGTACTCGCTTAAATCAATTTCTTCGTTCCAAAAAATCGCGTATCCACCCGAATCTACTTTAACATTCCTAAAAAAAGCAAAATTCCTGAGCGGTGAAAACATTTCCTTTTCGAGTAGCGGCCGGATGTCATAAATTTTTTTCGCGAAGTTATCAAACTCGATCAAAAGCGTATGATCGTCAATAGCTTTCGCGGAATTTATCTTTGGATGACGCATATCTACTTCAAAGGTGGAAGCTTTCGAAACTCCTGCTTGTTCCACATATCAAGGAGTTAGCTCTGATTCGTTTCCGCCCATTCCAGAACTAATTTCTTTGCTCGAATGGGCAAGTCGCCCTCAAACATTTCAAGAGTCTGAATATTAAACAAACCAACGTATTCACCATACACCGCATGAAAATGAGGAGGCGGATGATCGCCAAAAAACAATTTTATAACAATTCCGTAGAATCTTGCTATCTCAGGCATTTTGCACGATAAGGACACTGACATACGCAATTTTAACAGGAGACGCAAAAGTCGCAAGCCGGAATCATGAAAAGACGCTTGTTTTGGGGCGATTTACGATGCCCGACAGTTTGCATATAAGTCCTTTTTTGTCAGATTGTCAGGGTCTGTTATCATCGAATCAAAGCATTGAGGATATAGAACTAATTCTGAAAGGAACCCGATAAAATGAAGGCGATCGTAAAAAGCAAAGCCGAACCGGGACTCTGGATCGAGGATGTGCCGGAGCCGGAAATGGGGATAAATGACGTGATGATCCGCGTCAAAAAGGGCGGCATTTGCGGCACTGATCTTCATATCTACAACTGGGACGACTGGGCGCAAAAGACGATCAAAGTGCCGACGACGATCGGGCATGAATTTGTCGGCGAGATCGTCGATGTCGGGTCGAACGTGGTCGATTTCAAAACCGGTGACATCGTCAGCGCCGAGGGGCATCTTGTCTGTGGTCGCTGCCGCAACTGCATGGCCGGGCAACGTGCGCTGTGTGCAAATACTCGCGGCATCGGCGTGAACACAAATGGCGGATTTGCTGAGTTCATCGCGCTTCCATACACAAACATCTGGAAGCACAAGCCCGATATCGACCTTGATGTTGCGGCCATTTTCGATCCGTTTGGCAATGCTGTCCATACCGCTCTCGCGTTTGAGGTATTCGGCGAAGACGTGCTCATCACCGGCGCCGGCCCGATCGGCATAATGGCCGCCGCCGTTGCACGTCACGCCGGGGCGCGCAACATCGTTATCACCGATGTAAACCCTTTCCGCCTCGAACTCGCCGAAAAAATGGGCCATGTCACTAAGGCTGTAGATGTCAGCAAACAGTCGATCAAAGATGTGCAAAAAGAGCTCGGGATGAAAGAAGGCTTTGACGTCGGGATGGAAATGTCCGGCGTTCCTGCCGCGTTCAAAGACATGCTCGCCAACATGTTCCACGGCGGCAAAATCGCCTTCCTCGGCATCCCGTCCGAACAATTTCCTATCGACTGGAAAACCGTCATCTTCAACATGATCACCATCAAAGGCATCTACGGCCGCCAAATGTACGAAACCTGGTACCAAATGAGCGTCCTCCTAGAAACCGGCGTCGATATCTCGCCCGTGGTAACGCATCGTTATTCATACAAGGATTTCGAGCAGGGGTTTGCGGCGATCAAGGAAGGGAATTGCGGGAAGGTGGTCTTAGATTTTAAGGAGATTTAGTGTCTTACGAATCAGTTGATAAACTTCAAAAGGTCCTGCAGGAGAACGTATTTCATTACGCGAAGTACTCAAAGAAAGCGGCAGGAAGGGCCCTCGGCACAATCGTCGAAATAATTACCTATTACCTGCTTAAAACCTGGGAACTAAATGACTCTATATCCATTGAAAGAGGAATGGGAGAATACGGAAACCCAGATATCAAACATAATGTTGAATACTCATTGCATCCGGTAGTTGCAACCTACGCCGTCAAGTTTCCAAAAGATGGACGATCTATAACCTCCCATCGCGTTTTGAAAGTTTTGGTTGAGAACGACATTGATCTGTCCTCCTTTATTACAAGGTCTACTACGAATCTGCTGTCGAAGGATCAGATATTGCGAAATGCTTGCACTCTTGCGATTAGCGAAAAGTCCTACTTGTTATGTAGTTTCGACAAAGATGACGGCGAAGAATTCGTTCTGCGAATCTACGAACAACTGCACAAAGCCTTTGCGATGCTTGAGTGTAAACGGGTCGGAGTTGAAGAAGGAACAAAGAAGGGTCCTCAAACGATCGAGAAAGCGAAACAGGGTGCATACGTCGCTCGAACAGTTTCGTCATTGCAGAAGATCAGGAATGAGAAAGGTCAAATGCTTGGAATCATCTATCGAAGCGACGGTACGATCGTTTCCGCTCCATTCACTGAACTAGTGGAAGAGGTAATCAATTCGAACGACGCCGAACTTCTTCGACGCTTTGTTTTGACCGTTGGTGTCGTAAGTAATCACGGCAACTGGTTCACCTCGGAAAACCAGAACAAAGAGTTGAGAGTCCTCGCGCAATCTTACGATTGGCTTTTGTTTCTGACTGATAATGGCCTCGCTCACTTTATCGAAAAGCTTTTATTGAATCCGGAATTAGAGCATACTCTGATTCAGGAAGCGTTCAATGCCAGTTATTCTGGGGACAAAAAGAAGAATCAGTTTACCAAGGTTCAGATGAGTGTAAAGGCTGATAAAATGCTATTGGAATATTTCACTAAGAATCTAGCAGAAATTGAAAGCTGGTTCGAGATTATTTCTCCGAAAGGAAAAGCCATAGAAGCCTTAAAATCCGAACTTGAGTTGCTTAAAGATAAGAATTGGATTGAGATTTTAAAATGAGTGCTGGAAGAAACATAAATACCTTTAGCCAGAGTTGGGGAACGCCCCGCAAATACGTGGACGCCGTTAGGAAGTTCTTTGGTGGTCAGGTTGATCTTGACCCATGCTCTAACGAATTCTCCCTAGTAAATGCCCGAGTCGAGTATAGATTGCCGTTTGCTGACGGACTCAAGGAAACCTGGAATTTTCCAACAGTCTATGTAAATCCACCGTACGGCATCGACCAACAACACGGCACGGCCATAAAGAATTGGCTAGCCCATTGCGCGCATGCTCACGAGGAGTTTGGATCTGAAGTCCTTGCCCTTATTCCGATAGCGGCAAATACTGGCCACTGGAAGAAATACGTTTTCACAAAGGCCCGAGGCATTTGTTTTCTTTACGATACGCGCTTACGTTTCCTTGAGAATGGAGTTGATACCGGAAAAGGTGCTCCAATGGCGTGCGCAATGGTCTATTGGGGAAATAACTTTAGGCGTTTTTACGATGTCTTCATCGAATACGGAGCCGCCGTTGACATTTCGAACCTAATCGGCGAGCAGATCGGAAGTGAAAGGAACAATTTAAGGCTATTTCAGGTGTCTAATGCTGAAGAGAAATCGATTCAAAGAGGTCTCGAAGATGCTGATGCAGGACGTCTGAAATCACATTCCGAGGCCCGAGCTAAATATGAAAAGCGGTCCAAGATCGCAGGGAGCTGCGACCTTTAACGGAACTTATCCCACCGCGAAGGCCGCGAAAATTAAGTTATTTATTCACGGATCAAACAGCATTTAGAAACAACTCTCAACGAAATCCGCGAGGCCGGGCTTTACAAATCCGAACGCGTTATTGAAAGTCCGCAGGATGCCCGCATCGAAGTCGGCGGCTGGGAAGTCCTGAATGTGTGCGCCAACAACTATCTCGGGTTGAGCGATCATCCGGCGGTCGCTATCGTGATATAATCTCAAACAGAATGCAAACGGTTGAAGCGATCATCGGCACGATGGGCATTGTTAAGGTGCTGTCGCATTATCGTTTGCCAAAGGACCGCAAAGCGTTGGTGACAATTTTGGACGAAGAGGCTATTGAAACTACTTCGCAAAGATTCAAGGATAAGAAGGAGCAACTGATCGGGGCGTTTAAGAAAGCACAGGAAGCGAATATCTTCAGAGACATCGACGATCCAGCGAAAACTGAGAGATGAATGGGAATGAAGCGATTCTGGATGTCGATTTTCTCAACTATGTTTTGCAAGACCTAATTGATTTTGGAATAAAGACGTATGAGCACAAGGTTAACGCTTGAACTCACGGATGATGTAAAAACCAAACCTAGCCGGGCGGCGACCGAAGACGGCGTGTCTGAGGATTCTTTGGCGGCGAAAGCATTGCAGAGCTATCTTTTCGTTCGGCGTTTTAGAACTCTCCGGGCACGGTTAAAGGCCGAATCGGAAAGGAAATATGCTGACGAACAAATTTTCGATCTGATTTCGTGAGACTCGTTTTAGATGTTTATGTCGACAATATCAGAAGCTGAAAATATTGTGCTAAACCTGCCGCCGCGCGAGCGAGGCGAGTTAGCGGCCAAATTGCTGGCTTCATTGAAGCCGCCGTACGAAGACGAAGATGCGATTATCGCTGAAGCATTGCGTCGCAGCGAGGAGATGAAGCTTAATCCTGAGATCGCGATTTCACTCGAGGAACTCGACCGCAGAATACGGGAACGATTCAAATGGATGTGATCGTTCATCCAGAGGCCGATAACGACCTTGTGGACGCAATTGGTTATTACGCGAGGGAGGCTGGCCAGGAATTAGCGGGAATTCTATTCCGAATTCCAAAGATGTGCTCAGATAATAAGTGAACGGGCCAAATCGTTTCCTCTATACGTAGCCCAGCTTAGGAGACTGAACTTCCATCGATTTCCATATCATATTCTATTTGAGATAATCTCGGATGAAGTTGTACAGATCGTGACCGTAAAGCATGATCATAGGCATCCTTCCTATGGAACCGATAGGGTGTGATTACGGTATCTCTACTCTCAAGAACGAACCGTCTGGAATTTATGTACCGAGAATTCAAAAGTCACCTTGAATCGACAATTAACGACATCCGCGATGCCGGATTATATAAATCCGAACGCGTAATCGACAGCCCGCAGGATGCGCGGATCGATGTTGGCGGACGGGAAGTTTTGAATATGTGCGCTAATAACTATCTTGGGTTGAGCGATCATCCGGCGATAGTTGAGGCGGCACGGCAGTCGTTGGATGACTGGGGCTATGGGCTTTCGTCAGTGCGGTTTATCTGCGGAACGCAGGCGATTCATAAGGAGCTTGAGAGGAAGATCAGCGAGTTTCTTGGGACCGAGGACACGATTCTATACACGTCGTGCTTCGACGCGAACGGCGGGTTGTTTGAGACGCTGCTGGGTGAGGAAGACGCGGTTATTTCGGACGAGCTGAACCACGCCAGCATCATCGACGGCGTTCGGCTTTGCAAGGCTCAGCGGTTTAGGTACAAGAACAGCGACATGGCCGATCTTGAGGCAAAGCTGAACGAGGCAAGATCGGCACGGTTCAGGATGATCGCCACCGACGGCGTTTTCTCGATGGACGGCTACATCGCAAAGCTGCCAGAGATATGCGACCTTGCCGAAAAGCACGACGCGCTTGTGATGGTCGATGATTCGCACGCCGTC
>CAUJFK010000267.1 GCA_963169175.1 Acidobacteriota bacterium
AGCTATCGTAAGGCGCTCGAACGCGAGGCACGGCTGCTGAACAGCCTGAAGCACGCCGCCCTTCCGCGGGTCAGCGATCATTTTATCGAGGAGAACGGGCAGTTCCTGGTGATGGAATACATTCCGGGCGACGATCTTTCGGTAATTCTGGAAAAAACAGGCAAGCCGTTCCCATTCGAAAAGGTCTTGAAATGGGCGGATCAGCTTTTGGACGCGCTTGAATTTCTGCATAGTCAGTCAATGCCGGTGATCCACCGGGACATCAAACCGCAAAATCTGAAGTTGACAACACGCGACCAGATAATTCTTCTGGATTTTGGGCTTGCGAAAGGAAATCCGACCGACGCGGGCGCTCATACTGCCGCAAAGAGCATCTTTGGCTATTCGCGAAATTACGCGTCGCTCGAGCAGATCCAGGGAACGGGCACCGACCCGCGGAGCGATCTTTATTCGCTTGCCGCAACGCTCTTTCACCTTGCGACAGGTCAGCCGCCCGAGGACGCTCTCACGCGGGCGATGGCAGTTCTTTCGAGCCAGCCCGATCCGTTGATACCGGCAAATGTATTGAACCGAAATGTTCCTGCCGGGTTTGCGGGCATTTTGCGTTCGGCCCTTGATCTGAATGCGGCGTTTCGTCCGGCATCGGCCGCTGAGATGCGTCGGATGCTGGATGGCATGGACGAATACGCTCATTTGGCCGGGGCGGGCAAGGCTCCGACCATACCCGACCTTGACCTCACATCGCAAAAGACGATGCTTATGCCCGGCGTGACGCAACGTGCCGTCGAGCGGGAAACCGGTGCGAAAACGGACGTTCTTCCGGCTTACGTCTCGGAAGAAACCGCTGTTCGGACGGATCGGCAAGCGATCTCGAATGATGCTGAACGTCAGGTGTCGCGCCGCAATCCTCTATTAAAGATCGCGGCCGCCGGAGCGTCACTGGTTCTGCTATTCGTTGGCCTCACCACAGGTGCTTACTTTCTGCTCACCACGCCGGAAGCCGGTGATCCGCAAACGGTGCTTCCGGTGGCGGAACAACCGCCGGGGGCGACCAACAGCTCACCACCGGTCGAGGAGGCTGCGGAACAGCAGCCAGGCGAGACAGCATCCGCCGCGGCGGATCAGCCCGAAAAGGCGGAAGCAGACAAGGCCCCGCCGAAACTGTCGCCCAAGGCCGATAAGCGAACGACTGTCGATCAGCGGACGAAGATCGAGATAACGGGGCCGGAAGATGACCCGACCGTTTATATTGGCAATATGAAGGTCAAGGATGGCCGGGTGGAAACACCGGATACGATAATTGATGAAAACGGTGTGATGCCGAGGACGCCCAAAGTTCCTCCGCCCACAGGCTTTGGGCCGGGACGTTATCCGGATCCAAAGAGCCTTACTCCGGCACAACGCCGCAGGCTCCTGGAACTTCGAAGAAAAGGCCTGATACCACCGGTAAGACGCCCGGATGGACGCAAGAATTAGCGCACTATTATTTGAAGATCAAGATGAGGGATAGAAAACTGTGTGATCGGAGGGATGGGTGAAGCCGCCGGGGCGGCGTTCCGTTAGGCCGGTATCTTTTCGGCAGTTGGTTTTGTATCGGTGATCGAAATTCGCTCTACCGGAAAGGTGCTTCCAACAAACTGAAGGTTCAAGCGCGTTTTGCCGTCTGTGCAATTTCTTCGGTTGCAGACGACCGCCACACCCGAAAAATCGTGGCTTTCGCTAATGAACTTGACACGGTCGCCAACGTGCAGGTCGAGCGACGTTAGTACGGCCGCACCGTGTTTGCTGATGTTCTCAGTTGTTGTGCGTTCGCCTTTGGAGGAAACATTCTTTGCGTCAACGACGGCCAGATAATGATCGATGGCGGTGTAAAAACGCGCGTCCTTACGCGGCGTGAACTCCTTGGCAGTTTCACTTACCCGCCACATACCATCTTCGGTCATTCCCACGATCCGGTAGCTCTGCATCGGGTCGGACTTGTAGCTTTCCGGTGCCTTAGGGCCGATGAAGGCAACGCCGACATGAAATCCGATATCGTCGTCGGTTAGTCGATGACAATGCTGGACCAGTCCCCAGACACGATAAAGCTCCTTATCAAGATCGTAGAACCGGAGTTCAGGCTCGATCGGCAGCATCATTGAGACAAGTCTGCCCGCCTTGCACTCGCGCTTCATATAAAACCCGGCGCCGGTCGGAGAAACGCTGATAACTTCGGCGGCTTCCTTCCAAAGTTTATCGTCCTCGTCCTTTATTTTGACGACCGCTATCATTACGGCCGATTCAGTATCAATTGCTATTTCGATTTCTTCTTCCACTTCGACTGACATTGGACTACCTCCAAAGATGAGAGTACTCAATTCGCGTTCATTCAATGCCCTCGAGCGGGAACAAATGATCGATGAACTCAACGTGCAAACGCACAATTCCGTCCTGGCCGGAGCGCTTTCCTCTGACCACCGATATGATCGATGTGTTCAGACGCTCGCTTCTGACGCGCAGGAACGATCCGACCTCGACGTTGAACGATGTAAAGACCGCCGCCCCGCCAAGGCTTACATTTTCTGTTACCGTAACTTCGCTTGCCGCAACGTCGCCGCTCTCGTCGAGCAGTTCGACGACCAGAGTTTCAGGAATCGCGAACCGTGTATGGCGTCGGGCATAGGCTGGCAAGTCGCTTTCGTCCGGATTTGCGACCGCGTCGACCAACTGCCAAAGGCCGCCTTCTTCGCGGACCGAAAGATCGTAAAGTTTTGCCGGGTTTTCATTGAACGACGCCGGTGGCGTTTTTCCTATAAACGCGACACCAACAGCATACAGTTCAGTACCGGGGGCTTCGGTGATCGGGACACACTTGCGCACCAAGGCCCATACCTTATACTGCGGTTCGAGAAAATCGAAGCAGCGAAGCTGGCGCGGCATCGGGGCTGAGACGAGCACGAGGCGACCACGTTTGACGGGCCGTTTAAGGTTGAATCCGGCGCCAAACGCCGAAACATCTTCCAATCTGGTTATCTCGTTCCATGAGAACTTGTTGTCAACCTTCACTTCGACCTTTGTGGGAAGTGAAAGCGAATACCGAGGAAGCCGACGGGGCTCATTTTCGGTGGCAGATTCGACTGTTGGTTCGGTTAGAAGTGTTGACATGCAAAACGTTTCATTTCCGAACGGAACGGTGAGGATAAAGTACGGAAAAATATGGGCTTACGTTGCTTTAGAAAGAGTCGCGTTTACGGGTCGTGCCGGTTGCGGTTCAGGCGCGAAGCCTGTAAAATAAGAGTATCACCAAATGGCAGGATGTTTCAAGTGTTTTAAATTGTTTATTCAACCGATCATCCGGCCGTCAATTTATCCGAAAATACTCGGAAAACAGCTAAGAAATGGATTCACTAACAGATCGTAATCAAATAAATATCGAAGACGAGATGCGCCGTTCGTATCTCGATTATGCAATGTCCGTTATTATCGGCCGAGCGCTTCCGGACGTGCGTGACGGGCTAAAACCGGTGCACCGCCGCATTCTTTACGGAATGTTCGAGCAGGGAAACGTCGCCGGCAAGCCGTATAGAAAATCGGCCCGAGCCGTCGGTGATGTGATGGGTAAATATCATCCGCACGGCGACTCGGCCATTTACGATTCGATCGTTCGGCTGGCGCAGGATTTTGCGATGCGGTATCCACTGATCGATGGGCAGGGAAACTTTGGCTCGATCGACGGCGACAATCCGGCGGCACAGCGTTATACCGAGGTGCGGCTGGCAAAGATCTCGAACGAGGTCCTGGCGGATATTGAAAAAGAGACGGTAAATTTTCAGCCGAACTATGACGACAGCTTAAGTGAACCGACCGTATTGCCGACGCGTGTTCCACTGCTTTTGGTAAACGGTTCAGAAGGTATTGCGGTAGGTATGGCGACGAAGATCCCGCCGCACAATTTGACCGAGGTGTTGAGCGGGACCATCGCCTTGATCAACAACCCTACGCTGACCGCCGATGATCTGATGACCTACATTCCGGGGCCGGATTTCCCGACCGCCGGGTTTATATACGGCCGTGAAGAGATCAAGCGAGCATATCGGGAGGGCCGCGGCATCATCCAGATGCGGGCACGGGCGGCGATCGACAGGATCGGCCGCGGAGACCGTGAAAAGGATGCGATCGTCGTTACCGAGATTCCGTATCAAGTTAACAAGGCAAAACTTCTTGAACGCATCGCTGAGTTGATCAACGAACGCAAACTCGAGGGCATTTCAGAGATGCGGGACGAATCGAACCGGCTCGGGATTCGCATCGTTCTCGAACTAAAGCGCGACGCTATCGCACAGGTGGTGCTGAACAAGCTGTACAAGATGACGCCGATGCAGTCGTCGTTCGGCATCATCAACATCGCGATCGTTGACGGCCAGCCAAAAGTGCTGACCCTCAAGGCGATGATCGAGCATTTCGTCGAATTCCGCCGCGAGGTCGTAAGACGGCGAACGGAGTTTGAGCTCAGAAAAGCACAGGCCCGGGCTCATATCTTGGAAGGTCTGAACAAGGCCATTGATGCGCTCGATTACATTATTCCGCTGATCCGCAACGCTCGTTCGGTGGATGAGGCCAAGCAGTGGCTGACCGCAAAGTTCGCCACGCTTGATGAGGTCAAGAAGTGGCGCGGCATTATTGGGAACAAGACCGAAGAGGTATTCCTGAAAGATCTGCGTAAGGTCATCGGCAGCCTTGAGTTCACAGACATTCAGGCACAGGCGATCCTGGACCTGCAGTTGAGAAGGCTGTCGGCCCTTGAGCGGCAGAAGATACTTGATGAGTATGAATCGATCATCAAACACATCGCCGAGCTTGAGAATATTTTGGCCAACGAGCCGGTACTTCGACAGGTAATCATCGATGAGCTTGAAGATGTGAAGAAAACGTTCGGCGACGCCCGCCGGACAGAGATCGTGGATGCCGATGTCGAGCTTTCCATCGAAGACCTGATCAAGGATGAGGACGTGGCGATAACCGTCACCAAAGCCGGGTATATCAAACGCACGCCTGTCGCTACCTACTCGCGTCAGGGCCGCGGCGGCAAGGGGCGGCTGGGTGCAACGGCGAAGAACGACGATTTTGTCGAGCATTTGTTTGTTGCATCGACGCACGCATATCTGATGATCTTTACCGACGACGGGCAGGTGTACAAGATAAAGGTACACGAGATCCCTGAGGCGGCACCGGCTGCCCGCGGAAAGGCCGTGGTCAATCTGGTGCAGATATCCGGCGAGAGAAAACTGGTCGCCGTGATGCCGGTGCGTGATTTTGGCGAAGAAGTTTATTTGACGATGGTCACCAGGAACGGCGTGATAAAGAAATCGGCATTGGCCGATTTCCAGAACATCCGGTCAAACGGGATAAATGCCATTAACATTGACGAAGGCGATGAACTGCTGGATGTGATCCGTACGGACGGCAAGCAGCAGATATTCGTGGCCACCCATGACGGAATGGCTGTCCGGTTCAATGAGACCGATGTACGGCCGATGGGCCGTGCCGCACGCGGTGTACGCGGCGTGAATCTGCGAAAAGGCGATTTCGTCGTCTCAGTCTGCGCCGTTTCACAGGAAGGGAACGAGAAGATACTCTCCGTTTCCGAACGAGGCTTTGGCAAGCAAACGCAGGTCAACAGCTATCGCCTGACAAAGCGCGGCGGCATCGGTGTTATTAATATGAAAACCACCGAAAAGACGGGCAAGGTCGTTTCGGCGTTCCCGGTCGATGAGGAAAGCGAGATCATGATAATCACGCAGCAGGCAAAGCTGATCCGCCTTGGCGTTGACAAGATCCGCGAAACCGGCCGCAGTGCCCAGGGTGTTACCCTGATAAAATGCGGCGATGATGATCTGGTCACAAGCGCATCCCTGCTTGCGGCCGCCGAGGATGAGGAAGAATAGTGGACCTAGTCGCCAGTTAATGAAAAGCCGTGGCTCGAGTGGGCCACGGCTTTTTATTCGAACAAACGGAAAACGAAAAAGTAAAAACTGAAAACTGGATGGGCATTGTTTTCAGTTTCTAGTTTTTAGATCTCAGTTTGTACGGATCAAATTTTACTCGAACAATCCTGGCGTTGTATTTTTGTTTGAGAGTTCCAGTCCGAAATGTTCATAACCGAGCCGTGTTGCCATTCGGCCGCGCGGGGTTCGGTTTAAGAAGCCGATCTGTAAGAGGTAAGGCTCGATCATTTCTTCGATAGAGTCTTTTTCTTCGTGCAGGGCGGCGCAAAGTGTGCCGAGGCCGACCGGGCCGCCGTCGAATTTTTCGATGATCGTGAGCAGGAACTTGCGGTCCATTTCATCGAGGCCGTATGTATCGACCTCCATTCGGTTGAGAGCATCGTTTGCCACGTATTCAGAAATTTTGCCTTCGTGGTCCACCTCAGCATAATCGCGGACGCGGCGAAGCAGGCGATTTGCTATTCGCGGTGTGCCGCGTGAACGGCGGGCGATCTCGTGCGAGCCTGTCGGGTCAATTTCGATATTCAATATTCCGGCCGATCGTTCGACGATCTGCTGCAGCTCTTTGATCCCGTAAAAATCGAGATGAAAGATGATCCCGAACCGGCCGCGCAGCGGAGCGGTGATCATGCCGGGCCGGGTCGTGGCACCGACCAGTGTAAATTTTGGCAATTCCAGCTTAATCGATCTTGCCGCCGTGCCCTGGCCGATCATCAGGTCGAGGCTGTAATCCTCCATCGCCGGATAAAGTATCTCCTCGATCGCGGGGTTCAGGCGATGTATCTCGTCGATGAAGAGCACGTCGCCTTCTTCCAGGTTGGTTAGGATAGCCGCAAGGTCGCCTGCCTTTTCAATGATCGGCCCGGCGGTAGATTTGAGCGTCGAGCCCATTTCGTTCGCAACGATGTTCGAAAGCGTGGTCTTGCCAACCCCCGGCGGCCCGGTCAGCAGAATATGGTCCAACGCCTCGCGGCGTTTGAGCGCCGCTTTCATAAAAACGCGCAGGTTATCCTTCACCTTCGCCTGGCCAATGTACTCAGCCAATTGCGCAGGCCGAAGCGTTGCCTCGAAGCGTTTTTCTTCGGGGGTGAGATCTTCGTCTCTAATGTCAACTGCAACACTTTGTGTCATTTCACTTTTCTAACTCTGCGTCTCTGTGGGAGGGGAGTTTCCCGCAGAGCCGCAAAGACGCAAAGAGATCTTCTAAATCAGAATACCAAGCCCTTGTTATAAAGGGCCAAGATATCCATCGAAAAAGCCACCGTGCAATGGAGCACCATTCCGAGCCAGATACTTCCGTTTCGATAGCTCAGCCAACCTAGAAAGATTCCCGCGGCTATCGCGGCGAGCGTTTCGGCCGGTGGTTTTCCAAAGTGGATCATGCAATAGGGCACTGTCATTACGAAAATCGAATACAGACCGAGGCTTCGTTTCAGACTGTGGACCAGGAAGCCCCGGAAAAAGAACTCGAGGCCGAAGAATTGGATGAAGTATATCAGTTCCCAGATCAATAGCGTCCTTCCGATATACGGCTCGCCATTATAGATCCGCAGGAACGGATATTTTGCCGCAAATCCGCTCGTGAGCGACATTAGATAAACAAGCGGCAGCATTACGGCCGTGCAGGCGGCAAGAAGTTTCCAAAAGCCCGGTTCCACCCTTGGGATCAGGCCAAAATCACGAACATTGGCCTTCCAGCCGAATATGATGATCAGGTACGGCCCAACGACATAGACCGTTGTTACAAGCGTTACCCACCAGGCGAGGCCCGCAAGATTGTTGTCGCGGGTATTGGTTATCAGATCGCCGAACCACTTGAGCGGTGTGTCGTTCAGAAAGCCGGCGATCGCTTCAGTGTTCTTAAGATAATAGGTGCACGTCAGCCCGAACGCCGTGTAGACAAGAGCGACGATCACCCGCCGGTCGAGGGCCGAAATATCGCGGCGAATTTGGTCGAAAAGTTCGAGCATTCTTAGCTTGCAGAAGCCCGCGCGCAAGTGCGAGGGAAGGTTGAGCATAACGCGCTTGCTCACGAGCAGGTTCCTGCCTTACCAACGCACAGGCTACCTGTACGCGGGCTTCCGCATTACTACCTTGCCAGCCTCTGCAGGGCGGCCCGGAGCAGCTTTTGCACGTTTTGTTCGATGCCTTCCTGCCTTACTTGCTGAAGTGCCTTTTCGGCCGCGGCCTTTTGATAACCGAGGTTTACGAGCGCGGAAAGTGCATCGTCGTAAACACCTTCTGAACCGACGCCTTCTGCGGCGCTCATCGATGCCGCCGCGGAAACACCGGCGGCGAGTTCCGTTACCTTATCGCGCAATTCGATCACCAACCGCTCGGCGGTCTTGCGTCCGACGCCTGGGATCGATGTAAGTTTGGCGAGATTTTCAGTTCGCAGGGCCGCGATTATCTCGTCGGCACTCATGCCGGACAACATCGTTATCCCGGACTTGGCACCGACGCCCTGGACCGAGATCAGCTTCAAATACAGATCTTTCTCACGCTGTGTTTTGAAGCCGAATAATTGGATCGCATCCTCGCGGACATTGGTATAGATGCGAAGATCGACCGCGTCGCCGACCTCGCCGATCTCATAAAATGTAGAAAGCGGAATAGCAACTTCGTACCCGACGCCGGCGACGTCAATGATCACAGAGTTAGCGCTCTTGTCAATAAGTTTTCCCGATAAATAGCCGATCATTGTTTCATGGGTGAAACGTAGATTGTAGAGGAATTCGGCCGCGAGGGCAACGTCTCCGTCGAGAAAAGGCATCTGAAATTCAAGCGTATCTGTAGATCACGCATAAACTTTTCGGTTAAATGTTCGTTTGGGAACAAAATCCTTTCCTCGCGTGCTTGAAAGTTATACAATAGATATCGGGCCGGGTTTTTGAAACCGAATTCGAAGATACGGCGTAAACATTGCTATAAGCTGATCACGAGGTGACTTGAATGATGTTGTTGGGAGTATTGAAAAGAATTGTACCGTTCTTTCTGACGTTTGCGGCCGGCCTGTTCATTGCGAGCTTTTTCGTGACGATCGCGTCACCATCTTTCAATTTTCAGCGGCGGTCATACAAGATGAATGAAATGCGACGGCTCCGCGACGAGAACCGCGAATTGAGAAGGCGGAACGATATGTTGCGTATGCAGTTGGAGGAGGCAGGCCCGACCACCGGAACGTCGTTCGCGTTCGACACGGCCGAAGTGCCGCTTGAACCGCCGCCACCGCCGCCGCCGCGGGTCAGGCACCCGAGGCACGAACATTAAGTTTTATTGAGGTTTTGATCAAGCCGCGTGCGAAACGCGGCTTGACTGCTTTATGGGAGTATTACGATGTTGCGGGTATTGTTTAATCTTATTCTGCCATTTTCGGCCGGCTGTTTTATTGGAGTCGGCGCGTTCTACTTAACGGAACCGTTCAATGTTCCGGCCCCGGACGATGATAGCGCTATGCGGCATTCCTGCCGGCGTGAGCGGCCCGCTCGATGGACGCGAACCTCCACCCTTGAACTTGAAAGCGGCAACCGGCCTTTCGTCATTACCTCAAAGCCGCGGGCCGAATACACGGACCTGGCCAGAGCGAACAATATCGAAGGTTCTGTTTTGGTGAGGGTATCGCTGCTTGCGAGCGGCGACGTAGGCCAAATAAAAGCTATTCGAGAACTGCCGGATGGGCTGACCGAACAAGCCATAAAGGCCGCCAGGCAGATCGAGTTCGAGCCCAAAAAAATAAATGGCCGGCCCGTCTCGATAGTCAAGACTTTCGAGTACAAGTTCGATATTTATTGAAAAATTCAAGAGCACCGGTTCGCTGCCCGGCCGCAGATTAACGCCCGTGATCGGGATGTGTTAATCTGTGGCTTCGTTTTTTTATGGATGAATCCGCCGCCCGAAAGCAGATAGTTGAGATAGGAAAGCTGCTGTACGACCGCAACTATGTTGTCGCGTTTGACGGCAATGTCAGTGTTCGGTTGGACGAAGGCCGTGTTCTTGCGACCCCGACGATGACCTCAAAGGGGCGGATGACCGAGGATTGTCTTGCCATCACGGACATGGATGGCAAGGCACTGAATGACAAGAAGGCTTCATCTGAGCTGGCAATGCATTTGCTCATCTACAAAATGCGGCCGGACATAAATGCCGTCTGCCACGCACATCCGCCGCACGGAACGGCATTCGCCGTTGCGGGGCTTGCGATAGACAAACCGATCCTTTCTGAAGTGATCCTGACGCTTGGCTGCGTGCCGCTGACAGATTATGGAACGCCTTCGACCGATGAACTGACGGAGGCGATGAAACCGTTCGTTGGCCTGCACAACGCCTTGTTGATGGCAAATCACGGGGCAGTCGCATACGGACGCCACCTTTGGGAAGCGTATGACCGGCTTGAGACGCTTGAACACACCGCAAAGATAGCAATACTCGCAAAGGCCCTGGGCGGTGCGAATGATCTGCCGGCGGACGCGATAAACAAGCTGATTGAAATACGTGAACGGGCTGGTTTCCTAGGCGAATCGGCCCGCTGCCAGGCGTGCGGCTATCTTCACGAGAACGGGAACGGCGGGGGCAATTGCGAAGTTTCTGTACAGCCAAATGGTTCAATGATCGCCTTTACGCGCGAAGAGTTGATCGAGCTTTTGAGCCAAGCGGCAAAATTGAGTTAAACTAACACCACTTTCGAAGTTATTCAGTCATTTTTTCAGGAGCAAATCTAGATGCAAGAAGCATTGGGAATGGTCGAATGCAAGGGTCTCGTGGCGATGATCGAGGCGGCGGATGCGATGGTCAAGGCTGCGAATGTTCAGCTTGTTGGGTATGAGAAGATCGGGGCCGGTTTTGTAACCGCGATCGTCCGCGGCGATGTTGCGGCGGTCAAGGCCGCGACGGATGCCGGGGCCGCCGCGGCCCGGCGCGTTGGTGAACTGGTCAGCGTCCACGTCATACCGCGTCCGCACTCAAGCGTCGATGAACGCCTTCCGGTCGTGATGAAGTAAGGCCGCTGGCGGGATGTAATTTCCTATGATAATCGGACGCATTCAGGGCACGGTCGTCTCTACACAAAAGGACGAACGGCTGAGCGGCAAGAAACTTCTCATTGTAAAACCGATCAACCTTGACGGTACCGACCAAAGCGGTTATGTGGTCGCCGTCGATACGGTTGGGGCCGGATTTCATGAAAAGGTGATCGTCGTCGGCGGTTCGTCGGCCCGCATGGCCGAGGGCAATAAGGATTGCCCGATCGATTCAGCGATCATCGGTGTCATTGATACGATCGATCTCATTTAGCTTCGAACTCACCACTCCTTTTCAAATATGCAGATCGCCCGCGTTATTGGCACAGTGGTCTCGACCGTTAAGAATGAAGCTCTTAACGGCAGAAAACTCCTGATCGTCCAGACGCTGGATGCTGATCTCAAAGCGAAGGGCAAGCCGATGGTCGCGCTTGATGCGGTTGGTGCCGGAGTAAACGAGCTTGTCTTCTGGTGCCGTGGAAAAGAGGCCTCATTTCCGTTCAAACGCGACGAAACGCCGACCGATTGTACTATCGTCGGGATCATTGATTCGGACAGTCACGTTAACACGAAGGAATAGCCGCCTGAAGGCGCAAGATCGCCGGGTTATTTTTATTTTTGCGTTTCCTGTACCTTTTGCGGCAATTTCTATGCTCATCGCACGTGTCATCGGCAACGTCGTCGCCACCCACAAGAACCAGCGTTACGAGGGTGCTCGCGTGATGCTCTGCCGCCAGATAACACCAGAAGGTGAGGATATGGATTACACCTGCCTGGCATTGGATTCTGTCGATGCCGGCATAGGCGACATCGTCATCATCGCTCAGGAGGGCTGGTCTGCATCAACCGCCGCTACCGGAAAACCTGGAGCAGCTATTGACTCCGCGATCGTTGGGGTTGTGGATCAGGTGGATCTATTGGCTTGATACGATCATTCGATAAAAAATGAGTGACACCCAAAAACTTACGGAACGGATCGCGCGGCTGCTGGAATCGGAACGGCAAGGCGGTGATCTTGCGTCGGTTTTTGCAAGTATTGAGAAAATCAACCATCGTTTGGACAAACTGGAGGCTTCCGGGGCGAGTTCGCAGTTACAGGTCACGGGCCCGCAGTCCGCCCATCCCAGCCAGGATAAATTCGCCGTGCTTGAAGCTATGGCCGATCAGGTGATAGACGGCCTGAAAAAAGAAAAGGCTTGCACGTTCGAACCGAACGGCAAGCCTTGCGATCATTGTTCTATGTGCGGTTCCCGCGGTTTCTAGATCATTTATTCGCGGGTGCCTGCTCTCGCCGCATTGAGTTCGGATCGCCGATATCCGGTGCTTTT
>CAUJFK010000268.1 GCA_963169175.1 Acidobacteriota bacterium
CCGGCGGGCCTCCAACGCATATCCCAGATAAAGCGGTTCAGGCCCTTATTGGCAACGCACTGCTGGCCGCCGCCACCAAAGCCGAAACCGCCGCCTCCGCCGCCACCGGGACCGCCGCCTGCACCAGGTGTCGGTGTCGGCCGCGGCCCTGTGCAATTGACGGTTCTAAGCGTTTGGCCCGCAGCGTCCTGGAACGTAAGGGTCACATTGTCGCGGGCGGCAAGAGCATCCTTTAGGTAGAACTGGATGATCGCCCCGTTCGGCGGATTCTGTCCATAAAACGCCTTGTCCGATGTCAGCGGCCTGTTGTTCCAAAGCCTCCAGATAACAGATTGCCGCGGCTGGAATAGATAAACTGCGCTGTCGGTCACCTGCTGGGCCATCTGCTCGATCGGCGTCATATCATCGAGCACCCATATCGAGCGTCCGTGCGTTCCCAATATAAGATCGTTCTCGCGCGGATGTATTTTAATGTCGTCAACCGGAACGGTCGGCAGGTTTAGTTTGATCTGGGTCCAGCTTTCGCCTTTATTAAACGATGCGAAAAGACCAAATTCCGTGCCGACGAGTAACAGGTTCGGATTTCGCGGATGCTCGCGTACAACATTCGCAACACCTGTGTTTTGCGGCATGTTAGCGGTGATATTCTTCCACGTTTCGCCGAAGTCGTTTGTCGAATAAATGTAAACCTTAAAGTCCGCATTTCGGTGCCCGTCAAAGGTGACATATGCAGTGCCGGGAGCCGAACGCGACGCGATCACGCGGCTGACGTATGTCCCTTTCGGTACGCCCGAAACCTTGTCGATCACGTTCTTCCACGTTTGGCCATCTCGGGTTACATGAAGATTGCCGTCGTCCGTCCCGGCCCAAAGAACATTCTTGTCCAGCGGCGATTCAGCGATCGTCGAGATGGTCGGATAATTCTGAACGCCATCGTGCCGCGAACGCGTATTTTTATCGGGGACTTTGCCCATTATCTCAAGCTTGTTACGGTCAACACCCGTCGTCAGGTCAGGGCTTATCTTTTTCCAAACATCGCCGCGATTCGTCGATTTGAAAACGAAATTGCCGGGATAATAAACCGTGTTCGAATCGAACGACGAGATCAGGATCGGCGAGTTCCACTGGAACCTATACCGATCCTCGCCTTCTTCTTCGCGCGGCCTTATCCCCTTACTCTCGCCGGTCTGGACATTTCGCCGCAAAAGGTTGCCGTCCTGCGATTCGGCGTAAACCGTGTTCGAATCATTCGGGTCGGGTTCTGCGTAAAAGCCGTCGCCGCCGCCGATCGCGTACCATTCCGCGCTGGTTATGCCACGTGGGTTCATCGACATGCTTGGGCCGCACCACGTGTTGTTGTCCTGCAAACCACCGCAGATCAGGTATGGCATCGCATTGTTGAAGCCAACCTCATAAAATTGCCCAAGCGGGACAGTGTCTGAATATTCCCATGTGCGGCCGCGGTCATAGGTAATGTTAATGCCGCCGTCGTTGCCCTGGATAATATGATTCGAATCCTTTGGATCGATCCAAAGGCCGTGTGTGTCAGCATGCGGTGCTCGCGAAAAATTGCCGGACCAGGTCTTGCCGCCGTCTTCGGAATACTGCATCGTCACACCGGCCTGCCAGATTCGCTGATCGTTGTTTGGGTCGATGCGGATCTGCGAAAAATACATCGGACGCGGGACGGCATTTATCTCGGACATTCTCGTCCACGTTTCGCCCTTGTCGTTCGAACGGAAAATGCCGCCATTCGCATGTTCAACCGAAACATAAACTATATCCGGGTCCTTGGCGTAGATCGCTATCGCGATGCGCCCGGTTTCGAGCAGATTTTCCGGTCGCGGCGTCGGGGCGTTCTCAGTGTCATAAGGCATCCCCTTTGTGATCTTCGTCCACGTGTCGCCGCCGTCGTTAGATTTGTAAAGCGCGCTGGACTCGCCGCTGCCGTTAAAACCGAAAACGGTTCGTCGCCGTTGGTACATAGCCGCGTAAAGTATGTTCGGGCTAACGGGGTCGATGGCGATCTCGGTAGCGCCGGTGTCGTCATTTACTTTCAGCACCTGCTGCCATGTCTTTCCGCCGTCGGTAGTTTTATAAACTCCGCGCTCCGGCGATGCTGCCCAAAGGTTTCCGGTTGCCGCAACATAAACAACATTTGGATCTGTCGGGTGCACGACAACGCGGCCAATGGCCATCGATTTTTCGAGGCCCATATTCTTCCATGTCTTGCCGCCGTCAAGGGATTTATAGATTCCATTCCCCCATGACGAACTCTGGCGGTTATTTGATTCACCTGTGCCAGCCCAGATTATCGAGGGGCTGGTTGGGGTTATCGCAATATCGCCGATGCTGTTCACTGCTTCTTTGTCAAAGATCATTGTCCATGACGTTCCGCCGTTCACCGATTTGGCAATGCCGCTTGCAGCGGTCGCCGCATAAATGATGCGCGAATCAGAAGGATCGACCTCGATATCATTGATGCGGCCGCCCATCGTCGCCGGCCCGATCTCGCGGAAACGAAGGCTTGAAATTGCCGATTCAATTGAGGAATCTGCCCTCGGTGTCGGAGTTGCGGCCGGTTCCGGCGTGGCCGCCGCTTTTCGCCCGGGACGCGGTGATTTGGCAGGTTCGGGCTTGTTCTGGGCCAAATTGCCGGTGGTGGCAAACATAAGCGCGAAGAGGGCCGCGCACGCGAATTTAGTGAATGGTGACATCATGTTAGATTGGACCTCACACGTACTGATCGTTGTTTGGACTCGGTATCCTAAGTATATGGATTGTCAGTGAATGCGCTAACAATTTAGGGTAGTTTTCAAAATTGAGCAACCCTGGGGGCAGTTTCAAATGTAAAGGTTTGTGAAGACCGGCCGCCGGATCAAGCGGCCAACCGTGAGTTTCGCTGTTATGGAGCTGACGGCATTGTGATATGTCTTTTGAATGCGAACTTGGAAACAATCCGAACCGGCGTTAAAATCAGTTTTGAATATAGCCCTCGTCTGCCTTTACCAGATCTCACGGAGCAACCGATATGAAGAAAAGCAATTTGCGAATTCTTGGCCCGTTGGCATTTCTTTTACTTTTTTCGATTCAGCAATTGACAGCCCAGCCGCAGACGGCGGCTAATCTCGAAACAATTGCACGGCGAAACGCCATCGAAGCCGAGCTGCAGTCGATCGCGGTTGTCGAACGCAAGGTTATGGTGACGATGCGTGACGGTAAACGGATGCAGGCCGATATATATCGGCCAAAGGAAAGCAACGCAAAATACCCGACGATCTTTTCGCGTACGCCGTACAACTTTAATTGGTGGGATGTGCGGCTCGGTGCTCCGCGAGACATGACGACGGTGCTCGACGCCGTAAAACGCGGTTACGCCTACGTGATAATGAACGAACGCGGGCATTTTTTCTCCGAAGGAAATTACGACATTCTCGGGCCGCCGCTGACCGATGGCGAAGATGCGATCAAGTACATCACGACGAAGCCGTGGTCGAACGGCAAGCTGGGTACGATCGGCTGTTCATCCACGGCCGAGTGGCAAATGGCGGTGGCGGCACAGGATGTTCCCGGCTATACGGCGATGATCGCGCAAGGGTTTGGGGCCGGTGTCGGCCGCGTCGGGTCGTATTATGAGCAAGGAAACTGGTATCGCGGCGGTGCGGTGCAGATGCTGTTTATCGCATGGCTGTCCGGCGAGCAAAACCAGATCCGGCCAACGTTTCCGGCAAACACATCGCAGGAATATCTGATCAGGGCGTCAAAATCATTCGATCTGGCCGAACAATCACCGCGTGTCGATTGGTCGAAGGCTCTGCGGCATTTGCCGGTAAAGGACATCATCAAGGCGGTTGACGGCCCGCACGGGATTTTTGCAGACGAGATGCCTGTCGCCACAGGCGGCGCGATGATCAAACGCACGCCGAACGATCCGGCGTGGTACAAAGGCGGGCTTTTCCACGACAACATGAAGATCAATATTCCGGGCTTCTGGTTTATGTCGTGGTACGACGTTTCGACCGGGCCGAATCTCGCTCTTTACAATCACGTAAGAAAAACGGCGAGGCCCGATATCGCCGATCAGCAATATGCGGTCATCGCTCCGACGCTGCATTGTTCATACACGCGGGCGACCGAGAACACTGTCGTCGGCGAGCGAAGCGTTGGCGACGCACGGCTAAATTACAGTGAGATGACCTATGGCTGGTTCGATTATTTCCTAAAAGGCCACAGCGAAGGCAACGACATCAAGGCGTGGCCAAAAGTGCGTTATTTCACGATGGGCAGCAACAAATGGCAGGCCGCCGACCAATGGCCGCCCGCCGGTGCCGAACCAATGACGTTCTATCTTTCGAGCGGCGGAAAGGCGAACAGTTTGAAAGGGGACGGAGCGTTGACGTCGGCATCGCCGGCCGCGGATGCACCTGACAGTTTCACTTACGACCCGATGGACCCGGTTCCGTCATATGGCGGCAACGTCTGCTGCACAGGCAACGCCGTTCAGGGCGGCGCGTTCGATCAGACCAAAATGGAAGAACGCAGCGACATTCTTGTTTACACGACAGAGCCGCTGAAAGAGGGTATCGAGCTTAGCGGCCCGATCGATGTGACGCTGTTCGTTTCTTCGAGCGCGAAAGATACGGATTTTACCGTTAAACTTATCGACGTGGACGAGACCGGCAAGGCATGGAACCTCGACGAAACCATCCAGCGAATGCGCTACCGCGACGGCTACGACAAACCGCTCGTTTGGATGGAGCCGAACAAGGTATATAAATTCAAATTTCAGCCGATGAACACAAGCAACTATTTTGCCGCCGGCCACCGTCTGCGGATCGAAATATCGTCAAGCAATTTCCCACGCTTCGACCGCAACATGAACACCGGTGGGAATAATTGGGATGAGACGAAAGGCATAGTAGCCAACAACGCCGTGCATCATTCGAAACAGTATCCATCGTCGGTAACGATATCGGTGGTTAGGAAGAAATGATAGGGTTTTTGCAAAATCCCGCATGAAGTAAGCGGGGTAATCGGCGGTGCCGCAAAACGTGCCGAAGAAACACCAAAGGCGATGAATTTTCGTTGGAACCAAGTCCTGTTAATTCAATCACCTACAAAAGTGTTTCTTGAGAGGTCGAAATCGTCAACTTAGTATATCGCCCTTACTTCGTGCGGGCTTATGCACCGCCGGCTTTTAAATGGTCTTGCGAGCGGTTATCGAACGGAGTCCTTTTTTTGTCGGATTCTTTTTTCGCTTTTCTCAAAGCAAGACACAGATCGCGCAAGTCGCTAGATCGTCGCAAGCGCCGGGTAACTGCTTCAGAGGACATATCAACTTGTTTCATTTTCCAATCTGTCGATGTCTGCCAGGTCCTGCGGACGACCGGATTGCTGCTTCATCTTGATCAAACCTTCACGCGAAACTACATAGAGCGAAAGTCCCATAAAATCTATATGCTCGCGAGAGAGCCACACATCTTCGACATGTGGTGTAACAAGAAGTAGGTCCAGCGAGATCACTTCGCCGTCAACCACAGCGGAAATTCGTCGAATCTCGACGGTCCGCTCTTTAAATGATATATCAAGTCCACGAATGTCATAACCCACTTCTGCCGCCGCCTCGTAGGCCCGCTTGAGCGATTCCTCGCAGATTAGAAAATCGATGTCCTCGGTAGCTCGAATGAGGCCGTGAGCGGAAACGGCAAGGCCTCCGCAAAGCGCGAATTCGACCTCATTCCTGTTAAATGACTCAACGATCAGCCGAAGTTGTTCGAAAATTACGGACATCCCAAATTAGCTAATAACCGGCGGTGGTTCCATTACGGAGCCACATTCATTGCACGTTCGCAGGTTTTCATCGTCGTAAAAGCGTTTGAAGACCGTTTGGAATTGATTGATGATATCGGTTAACTGAAAATATTCTTCGTAGAGTTTCGCGTTGCATTTCTCGCAAAACCACATCAGTCCGTCGAGTTCGCCCGCGTGCCTTTTACGTTCAATGACGAGGCCGACGGTGTTTTCGCCGCGGTTCGGGTTGTGCGGAACGCGCGGCGGGAGCAGGAACATCTCGCCTTCGCGAATAGGCACTTCGACCGGCTTGCCGTCTTCCTGGATCTGAACTTTTATATCGCCTTCGATCTGATAAAAAAGCTCTTCGCCTTCATCCCAATGATAATCCTTACGCGAATTCGGCCCGCCGACGACCATCACAATAAAATCGTCGTCCGCATAAACACACTGATTCCCAACCGGCGGCTTCAACAAATGCCGGTGCTCATCGATCCATTGCTTGAAATTGAATGGTCGTCGGATCATAGAAAGATTTAACCACGAAAATACACGAAAACGCACGGAAGGCATGTTTCGTGCATTCATTCTTTGCGGTCACAAATCTGCGAGGCGTTCCACAGTCCGCCAGTTTCGGGCCGTAACGGAAATCTTCAGCTTCCTCTCGAAGATGCCGCGGCCTAGATAGCTATCGGCGACGCCAATTGGCAGGTGGTAATATATTTCGCGGCCCGATACGCTGAACTGTTCGGGTGGCGGGACATTTTCGGCGAGGAAAAGCTTCTGTCCACGTGTCAACGCCACCTGGAGAAAGAGGACGTGCATTTCCTTATGGCTTTTGAATTGGCCATTAAATGGGTTGTTCAGCATTATCCGATTTATGTCCGCCTGGGCACGGACCATTATGCTGATCGGTTTGCCAGCCAGTTTCTCAACCACGGATGCGATCTGTTTTACCAGAGCCGCTTCTGCAGTCTTTTTTGTGTCAAATGCAACATTGCCGCTGTTGATGTATGTGACGACATTGTTATAGCCAAGTGACTCCAATGCCGCCTTCAGCTCAGCCATCTTTATCACATTGCTGCCGGAGACATTTATGCCTCGCGGAAGTGCTAGGTATCTCATTTAAGATCCTTCCTCATTCGAATGCATTCAATGTCGATATCGCCGCCCACATGAACCGCAGCATACTCTCCGCGCATATACCCGCAAGCTTCGTAAAGCGGAACGCCCGGCAACGTTGCCATCATTTCCGCCGACCTAAAACCTGCGGCAGACGCTTCGGACTCACACCGCTCCAAAATCGCACGGCCTAAACCTTGCCTTGCCGCACTCGGATGGACAAAGAATGCCCTGATCCTTGCCGAATCCGTTTCCGGATCGAGCAATTCAGGTTCACGGCTGCGGTCGTAAGTGCTTGCACCGTATAAGGTTTTTCGCCTACTCCAGCCGCCGCAGCCAATGATCTCATTCGCCGATTCAGCAACAAAATAGGTTCCATCAGCGATCAGCTGATGGTCAACACCAAAGACAGACCGAATTGATAATTCGATCTGTATTTCGTTGTAAATACCCTTTGCCAGCCCGCGAACCGATTCGGCGATTAGGCTGCCGATCAGATCAACATCGCCTTCGTTGGCTTCTCTTATTTCAAATTTCGGCACACCTATGCATTCTTCATATCGATTACGAACCTGTACCGGACATCTGACCTCACTGTGCGGTCGTAGGCTTCTTCGACGCGGCTTGGGTCGATGACTTCGACATCGGAGGTGATGTTGTGCTCGGCGCAAAAATCGAGCATTTCCTGCGTTTCGGGAATGCCGCCGATGAGCGAACCGGCGAGCGTTTTATTTCCAAAAATCAATGACAGCGCGTGAATCGTATTCGGGCTTGGCGGAACGCCGACAACGACCATCGCGCCATTTAAGCCCAGAAGATTGATGTACGGATTGACATCATGGTCGGCGGAAACCGTATCGACGATCATATTGAAAGTTCCCGCGAGCGGTACAAGATTAGCCGGGTCTTTCGTGACGACAAAATGGTCGGCCCCAAGAGCCTTGGCATCGGCTTCTTTTGACGGCGAGGTGCTAAAGATCGTAACCTCGGCCCCCATCGCTTTTGCGATCTTAACACCCATGTGACCGAGTCCGCCGAGTCCAACTATGCCGACTTTCTGTCCCGGACCGACATTAAATCGTTTCAACGGCGAATAGGTCGTAATGCCCGCACACATCAACGGAGC
>CAUJFK010000269.1 GCA_963169175.1 Acidobacteriota bacterium
GAATAGCTCGATATCGCTCGCATAATCACGGGCCTGCGTTAGTATTTCGCCCGCGTCACCTACAATAACCATAGACATTTGGTCCGGGCTGATGTATTTCATTGCGGCACGCGCAACATCCGCGGCTGTGACCGCATCGACATGATCACGATAAGTATTGAGGTAATCCTCAGGCAACTGGTTTAGTTCCTGCGAAACTATCAGGCCGGTCAGTCCTTCCTGCGTCTCCGCACGAATGGGAAAAACGCCGGTCAAAAAGTTTTTAGCGTCAGCCAGTTCTTCCGGCGACACCTCATCCTCGCGGATACGGCCGAGTTCGTAGAAAAATTCACGAAGCGAATCGCCGGTAACGGCAGTTCGGACCTCGGCGGTGGCCTCAAGGTCGCCGGCCTCCTTTCTTGCGTCGATCCTCGTGTATGCACCGTATGTGTAACCTTTTTCTTCCCGCAGGTTCATGAACACACGCGAAGAGGCACCGGCACCAAGCACCTGGTTCATCACCAGCACCGGAAAATAGTCCGGATCACTTCGCCGGATAGCGAGGTTTGCAAGAACAATATTTGACTGTGCCGAGCCCGGACGGTCAACGATGGTCAATTTTCTAGCTTCGAGCGGCTGCAAGCCCGCGAATTGCCGTTCCTCGGCCTGTCCTTGCCGCCATTCGCCAAAATGCTCGTGGACCTCTTTCATCAAGGCGTCGTATTCCACATCACCGATCACTATCAGCACCGCGTTGTTCGCCACAAATCGTTTTCGGTGCAGCTCGGCTAGATCTTCCGACGTTATTTTCTCGACATCGTCAGCAGTAGGGGAAACACGTGAATACGGATGCTGGCCGTAAAGAATGCGTGCAGTCTGTTCACCGGCAAGGAAATTTGCCTGCGAACGTTGAAATTTGAGGTGCTCGACCGTATTTCGGCGATAAAGATCAAGCTCATTTTCAGGGAACGTGGGCTTGAAAACGATCTCTGCGACAAGCTGGAGTATCTCAGAACTGTAAAGCGCCAGCGTCGATGCGGCAACGATCGTAAAGTCATCAGACGAACTTGCGGATAAGCTGGCGCCGAGCCGTTCGATCTTTTCGGCAAGAGCGCGGCTCGTATAGTTCTGCGTACCCTCGGTGAGCATCGCAGCCATGGCGGATGTTTGCCCGAATGATTCCGCCAGGTCGTCGGCGTCTCCGCTCATAAATGCAAGCCGATAGCTGACCAGCGGTACCCGCGGATCCGGGATGATCACGACCCTGAGTCCGTTATCAAGGGTCGTCCTGATCGCTTGCGGAACGTTGAACGGTACAGGTTCGAGTGGTTTGGGAGGCATTTTCAAAGCAGCTTGTGGCATAAGTCGATCAAGTACAATAGGAAATCGGCCCGTTATATCTGGCTAGCCTTTCCCTGCCGGCACAATGTCCAATAGGGAGCGATTATCAGAATGAAGGTATTCCTCGGCGGCCGCCCGGATCTGTTCCCGCGTGATGGCTAAAAGCGTTTCAAGCTCGGTATTGATCAGCTCAGGATCACCATCGTACAGGGCAAATTCCGCGATCGCCTGCGCCCGCGCCTGCGAAGATTGTCGAAGCCGCACAAAATCATTGATCAGCTGATTATGCAGCTTCTGCATCTCATCGGCGGTTGGGCCCTCTTTCGCTATATGGGCGATCTCGATCATGATCACATCGCGGATCTTGCTAAGGTCTTTTTCCGGTTTTGGGATCGCCCCGACATAAATGCTCGATGGCCCGCGGCGTTCGTCCGTAAACCCGAAAAGCTGAATTATGCTTTCTTCACCCTTTACCAGTTTTTGATAAAGCCGCGAACTTTCTCCGTCGTAAAGCAGTTTTCCAGCCAGATAAAGAGCGTTGTATTCGGACGACCGTCGCTTCGGTATTTTCCAGCCGATCAGGAATGCGGGAAACGGCGCGAGTTTGTCTTCCCATTCCTTATAGTTCGACGCTACCTCAGTTGGTTCTTCGACGTTTATTGCCGGCGGCAGCGGCTGCGACGGAATATCGCCGAAAAACGTTTCGATCAGGCGTTTTGCCGTCTCTGTATCGAAAGCTCCTGACAGCGTCAGCACCGCATTGTTCGGGGCGTAATAGATGCGAAAGAACTCCTGCACATCGTCGACCGTCGCGTCATCAAGATCTTCCATCGACCCGATGGTTGAATGGGCGTTGGAGAAATTCTTGTATATCATCTCCGCGATCAGGTCGAATATCTGGCCGTAGGGTTGATTGTCGTATCTGAGCCGTTTTTCTTCCTTTACGGCTTCGCGCTGGTTATCGAGATTTTCCTGCGTCACGGCCAACGAACGCATGCGGTCTGATTCAAGCCACAGGCCGAGCGGCAGTTCGCTCGCCGGCAGAGTTTCGTAATAATTTGTCCTCTCGCTCGACGTGGTGCCGTTCATCGTCCCGCCGGCCTTCATGATGTATTGGAAATGCTCGGCCTTCTTCACATTCTCTGAGCCCTGAAACATCATATGCTCAAAAAGATGTGCGAAGCCGGTGCGGCCTTCGCGCTCGTTGCGGGACCCGACGTCGTAATAGACAGCAAGTGCGACAACCGGAACAGCGTTGTCGGGATTGAGAACGACTCTCAACCCATTTTCAAGGGTGTATTGCTCGATCTTAAGTGGTGAAAGGTTAAATGTTTCCGACATATTCGGCGTCGCGGGAGCGGCTTAAACGACCTTTGTTTTATTACAATTAAATCAAAACATTTTGACAACAAAATTGCAAAATCGGCGCTTCGCACAGTATTCTTCGCGGCCCTTGAACAACTGCCCGTACAACGCCGCGAAACAGACAAGGAAAAACCGAAGTCACGCAGTCCGGTACTGATTATCGCAAGCTATCGCATAAAGCGCGGATTTGACCTGGAAAGGCGTCATATCGGGGTGTTTCTCGAGCAAGCGGGCAATGACGCCGACGATATGCGGGCATGCAAAGCTGTTGCCGGTCAGTGTTCTGTATCCATTATCCAGCCAGGATGTTCGAACATTGACGCCCGGCGCGGTCAGTTCGATAACCTCGCCAAAATGGAATCCGAAGTTCAACGGGTCTGTCTCGGTACTTTTGATGACCGAGATCAGCGACGATGAAAATACCGACGGAAAGCTGGGATGCGGAAGGTTATTTGCGGCCGCGACAACGATGCATCCGGCTTGATATGCCCTGTCAAGAAGATCATGCAGCGGCGAAAAAAACTGAGGTTTTGTCGTGCCGAGACTCAAGTTTATTACACGGTAACGTTCCTTAATGCAATATTCGAGCCCGGCAAGGAATGCCTGCCCGTCGCCGAGGCCCGCCGAGCCGAGCACCTTTACGCTAAAAAGCTGCGAATCAGGCGAGATCTTCGCAATGATTCCGGCACACGCCGTACCATGACCGGCCGAATCGCCGGTCTCGGATGGATCAAAAACAACGCGCTT
>CAUJFK010000270.1 GCA_963169175.1 Acidobacteriota bacterium
AAGCGAGTATTGGATTATCAGCGCTTCCTCAATGCCGAGGTCACCTTTGAAAATGGGATCCAGCCTGCCTACCGCCCGCCCGTCGCGTGTGAAAAGGACGTCGTCATTTCGACCCTCGATCTTTTCAACTACCGGCAGCCCCTTTCCGCACGCACATTTTCGATCCGACAGCGTTCCGCGGTCCCCGACGCGGTATCGGATCAATGGCATGTCTTTGTTCAGCAAGCCAGTGCATATAAACTCACCCGCTGGCCTTGATCCAGCGACCTCGATGATCCCGACCTCCGGCCATTGGTGCAGCGACCCCTCGGCGCACTCGCTGGCCGCTGCCACGATTTCCGCCATTCCGTAGGTTTCCCTCACCGGGCAGGTGAATGCGGCCGTGATCGCGTCCCGCTGGTAGTTGTACACGGGCTCAGCGTTCGAAATCGCAACCTTTAGGCGAATATCCTTTCTTTTGGAGCGCAAGGCTCGCAATGCCAATCGATACATTGCGGATGGATAACCAAGAATGTAACTGACCCGATAGCGGACCAGGGCGTCGAGATATCCGTCGATCATGTCAGGGGACAGGTGATAGGACGACAGGTACAGTTGATTCATCCCCGCGTTCCAAACCCAGAATGGTGGCCTCTTCTGTTGTACAGGCACCACCAACTGCCCGCCGACGATCGCCCACCGGTCGTGTCTGCTTACGCCGTACCACCGCCTGCAGCGCGCCTCGAACAGCGCGTACCAACTCCGGACCGTCTCTTTTGTTAGCCATATATCCAGCGATGTCCCGGTAGTACCGCTCGTATGCTCGCGAAACATTTTCGAGGTTCGACAATCATCAGAAATGAACGCCCGTGACATTTCCCTTAGCTGCCGTTTCTCGAGGATCGGCCAGGCATCCAGGGATGGAGCTATCTCGTCTTTGTCTGGCCAAGGCAGAGTTGCCCCTATGGCTTTATAGTACGGAACGGATCGGATGGCCCGCTGCAGAACCAATTGCAATCGCTCCGACTGCCAGTCAGCCCACTGATCGCTTGTCCAACTATCTCGTTCTAGTGCCTCCTCGACCAGCCTTTCGGATTCCCACCCGTACCTCCACCAGTTCAAATAAAAACCACGGGCGCTGGCGGCCACTGACCTCGACCGCGCCGGCAATCGATCATATACGGTTTGAGCAATACTCATTTTGCGGTTCGTCTCTGACTATGCCGACTGACGAATTTGAGAGGCTGCCGGTCTAGATCGCGTCTCTTCGAAGACTCGCTCCCATAGTGGCCGGACGTTCTCCCACGTCGACTTCCTTGCGGCTTCGCGACCATTCCGAGAAAGCGATCGAGCCAACTCAGGGCTTTCTATAATATTTACTACTTTAGCCGCGATTCCCTGTGCATCGCCAGATTCAGCAAGGAGCACGTTAACCCCATCGTTCACCATGTACGGGATCCCTCCAACATTCGTCGTGACGACAGGAAGGCCATAGGACCATGCTTCGATCACGGAAACCGGCGAGTTGTCGATGATGTTCGTATTGATGTAAACATCCGCATTCGAGAACTCTCTCGCTTTACCCACTGGATCCAAAAATCCGGGAAAGGAGATCGAATCGGTGAGGCCAAGAGTTGCCGCATATTCCCTGGTTGCCTCCTCCAATCCCTTGTCCGACCCAGCCATTACAAACGTCGCGTTCAGATAGCTCTTCTTCACATGTGAGAACACCTTTACAGCGGTCAACGGGTCGTAAATACCATGGAAACTTCTCATCCATAGAAGCTGCGGTACCTTACTTCGTTGCGGGTTCATGATGGGCGGAAACTCATTCAGGACATTCGGAATTATGCGAACCCTAACTCCCTTCCCGCTCATAGCAGTCGCTAAGAATTGAGAGGGAGCCGTGATTATTCGGGCTCGATTGAATACCCGCCTCGTCCATTTGGGATAGCGCAGTGCATGCTCAGGCAAGTTCCCGCCGTGAAGGACGAATACAGAAGGTATGTTCACGAGCTTGGCGAGCCAACCGGCCAGGTCAGCAACTACAAAACTCGGTCCGCTATAAACTTCGACGATTACGACGTCGATCTGATGTCGTAGTCTAAGAATCGTGTATAGAACATCCGCGAAACGACAAATCCGACTGTTCCTTGTGGAAACGCAGGTAATATTGTAACCATCGCGACAAAAGTGCTCCGCAAGCAACTCGGCCTGAGTGGTGCTGTGACCGCCGTGCTTTCCGCTCAGGAAATGGCTTACCAGACAAATATGAGGCTTCTTGCGCATCCTCCTGGAGAATCACACGTTCCTACGGAACTTCGGGTTCGCGGTTCGTCGAACTTTAACGTGAGAGCAGTTCACAATATTCATAAAGGTCATTCCCCACAAGAATGCAGGAGCTGCAAGACGCATACCCGCATTCATCATGAATAGGGAGGACCAAACCAGCATGCCTACAAGGAGAGCTTCGCCGAATGTCGTTCTTTGGCGACGTAGGTTGACAATGGCAATCGCGACCAGAATGGCGATCGCCAAGAGGCCAAAGATACCATGTTCAGCGAGCAGCCTGGTGAATTCCGTGTGGCTCATTGCTTTATGACCAAGGTATTCCTGTCGGAGTTCGTATGCTATCCCGACCCCCGCACCGAAGGGCCGATCGAGAAAGATCTTCAGGTCAGCCATGACTATGTCAGCACGCTTTGTCCCTTGTGTGTCTTCGAATCGCGCTACCAAGCTTCCTCCCGTGAATTCGTCCAACACTGGAAAGATCAATGTGAAGAATAGAACGCCCGCAAGAACGATGGGAACCAGGCCTCGGACGGCGGTCGAGGGCTTGCGAACCACGAGCAGCATAATTGTCGCAGCAATTGCCCCGACAGCGTTGTATATCCCGCCTCGCGAGAAGGTCATCACGCTCTGTGCAGTCATGAGCAAGGCCGTTAGGACGAGAAAAATGCTGAACTTAAACGACTTCCTGAAAACGACCAGGACCAGCAGGGCCAAAAATGTCCCAAGTCCAAGCATCGACGATACCTGGTTTGGACCAAAGCCTCCACTGGTAGCAAAGTTCGACTCGCCCGTGAACTGTATCTCCTCGATCGAAACCGAGAAAAAAAGTGTCACACAGGCGACACTGAACAGGGGTAGAAGGATCGCGATCAGGATCCGTCCAATGCCGGTCTTAGTCAAGGTTACATTCGCAAAGAAGATGCTGCTTATGCATAGGAAGAAAGGGCCCGACATGTTTGAGCTAAGAATATTTCGAGCGTCACCCGGCATTTTGGTCACTAGTGTGATCAGGCAAGCCGGGATAAGAACCGCCAGATACAAAACGGGAAGAAGCGGGATGCGATGATATCGTTGCCGGATCAGCGCGGCTATCATAATGAACGCCGAGATGAATTTTCCAAGCTCCCAATAGATGGATACGCCGGCCATTCTCCATAGGACCTCGGCGCCGATAATATAAGCGACGATGACCCCAACTCGCTCCATCTTTTGGTCCTGCAACGCGCAATAAAAACCAAACGCGAATAAGCATACTTGATGAACCAGCCCAACCGTTGGCCATCTGTAAATAATTACCCCGAGTGGTACGTGAAGGAGCGACAGCAGCAAAACATCCCGGAATGTGATGGATCTTCGATCCATCATCGAAGACCCTTCCCGGAGATTTCGAGTTCGAGCAAACTTAGGAAGCGTGCCTGTGTAAAAGCTTTCCATAGATCTCGATCAATTGAGGAGCAAGGCCGTTGATAGACCGGCTTTCGGCCGTAAAGGCTCTCGCGTTCGCTCCCAGTTGCTGACGCATGTTCGCGTCGGTAATTAGCGATTTTGAAGCGGCGACGAGAGCTTCAAAGTCTGACGGCGGGAACAGGATGCCGCGGTCGCTACTGACAATTTCGGGAACTCCACCAACCTCGGGCGCGACGACCGGAATTCCATATGCCATGGCTTCCAATATTACATTCGGAGTGCCCTCATAACGGGATGTCAGGACTAACAAGTCAGTTTCATTGTATATGTCGGAAAGATCAGAAAGTTCACCCATCGAAGAAAATCTGTGGCCGTTCAACGACTTTTCAACGATGAGCTTCTGAACGCTCTCACGCATTGGCCCGTCTCCCGCCATTCGAAATTTCAGGTCAAAGGCAGGCAACTCGAAGGAGAGTCTGGAGGCGAGTTCAACAAACAATTCCGGTCTTTTTTCACGTGAGAGCCTGCCGACGAAAGAAATATTGACTTTGCGGTGATCCTCAGAAAATGGTCTCGCCGGAAGATGCGTGTCTTTGATCGCGTTGGGGACAAAATCGATTCTGCTCTTTCTTACGCCGGTCCTAATTGCTCGATCGACGGCAGTTTGTGAATTGGCGATCAGATGGTGCGGTAGCGAAAGCTGGCTCTTGCCGTATATTCCGTTACGATCAAGCTCACTCATAAGATCGTTGCGTATGGCACCGATGCTTACTATCCTGTTTATGCGGGCCGCGAGCCCGGCGTATATGTTCGTATAAAAATGGGAGCTTTGAAGAATATCGGCCGACCAACTCGCAACGGACCTGGCAACCTTGACCACCCGCGCAAGTCTATTGGAATGTTCACCAACCCAATCGATATCTACCCCAATGCGCCGAATTTCTTCCTCGAATGCTTCTCCCCGGGTCAGGCAAAGCAGTTTCACGGATACATCCCGTTCTAATAAGGACTCCAGCATGAACATCAACTGTCGTTCGGCCCCGCCTCGGCCCAGTGTGCCGGCAAGAAAGCAAACTCTCATAACGGACTAACGGGATGCTCCTGAACGTATTTGCGGAAAGGGCGATCCATTCTCCAGGATCGCTCGAGAAACTCTGCGATTCGCTCCTGCCAATTCTCAAGTGTGTATTCGCGTGCCGTTTCGATCGCTCTTTTTGACATCTCTTCGTATTGTTCGGGATCGGAAAGGACCTCGATCATGGCATCCGCCACCTTTTCTGGGTCGGGAGTTTCCAGGAGTATCCCACCGCCCTGCGAAAGCAGTTGCGGCAATATAGAAACCCGCGTCGTCACGACCGGAATACCGTACGCGAGAGCTTCGAGCACGGCTTTAGGAAAACCTTCTGATGCTGAGGTCGGAAAACAGAACAGGTCAGATGCTTCCAACAGACCGAGAACTTGTGTCTGGCTCAGTTGTCCGAGAAAACGGACGTTCTCGCTGACACCGCAGTTCTCTGCAAGTGACTTAAGACGATCAAGCTGTGAGCCTCCTCCCGCAACAGTCAATTGCGCGTTCGGAAAGACCCTCAGGACCCTCGGGAGGCTCCTGATCACGACATCCGTACCCTTGCGTTCTTCCTGCCGACACGCAATTACGATACGAGGCCGGTTAGGGTCGAGTGACTCCCGCTTTGACGCGACCAACTGCATTTTGGTCAACGACGTTGCAAATATCCATTCAATAGTTGAATTGCGCACGGAAGGCGGTGCGGGCCCACCGCCGGTAGCAAGCATTGCATTATTGCGGCCTGCTAATTTCTCCATACCAAATTTCCAGAAACGCTCCGCGATCGTTTTCGGCCGCAGCCAGTTTCCACAGTGCCGAATAAAGATTCGCTTCCTCTGAAGGAGAGCGAATAGGATCCCGATCGTGCCGACATCCCCGGGAATAGGGGCGTGAACCGCATCAGCCTTCCTGATAGCGTTCCAGATGGTCGGTCCTGCCTTGAGCAGCCAAACGGCAATTAGCAATTTGCGCTTGATGCCAGTGCCAATCGGGATAGACAACGGCTCGACAACAAGCTGGTTGCCTGACAGGGGCGTTAAACCGGCTGCATTTTCACTACCTCCACATGGAACAACGAGTGTCGTGTTTGAAAAAAGCTCCGAAAGATAACGCATTTGAAGGGGGAATCCTCCGTCCGTTGCGTACCCAACTTGTGAATCGAGCATCGGCCAACACACCTTGTGTGAAATGACAACTAGATCCAATGTAATAAGCTCCGATACATCGCTATTCCCCAAGTCGGGAACGGCTCAGCAAACTCAACCGATGTGTCCTTATCACAGGAAGAGCGTTTAGGATATTGGCCAGTGTCCAGCTGCGCTTTGCAACAGATCTCGCGATCGGCGGAGCAAGGGTCACAGACCGACTGACAACGTTCATATTGGGAAACAATTCAGCTACCTGTTTTCGCCCGACCGGTAACAGGTCCTTATTTCGCGGATTACGCACGGCCGTGTCGTATATGAGAATCGTCCCGCGGTTCGCCAATACGCGATCGACCTCATCGGCTATCGTTCGCCGAACCGACATGCTGGTGACGGAGGAAAGCACGGTCGAAATAATGACGAGGTCAAAGAATCTATCGCCCCATGGCATTCTCGATGCGTCTCCAATGATTAGATTGGCAGAAGGCAGAGCGCCCATCGCAACCGACGCGCGTTCTTCATCGAGCTCGATCCCGTAGAGGTCGTTTTCGGCAAGGCCCCACGCGATGCAGTCGCTCAACCAGCCAAGTTTTCCATAGCCGATCTCGAGGCATTTGTTTCCACGTTTCGGAAAGCGATCTTTGTCCACGAGCATCTCAGATGCAACCCGCCTTCTTTCGAACAACATCAGCATTTCACCGGGCTGCCAGGGCGCGTACATATCCCGGTCGATCTCAAGGGCCCTTTTGCTATAGACCCCCTTAAGGCGATCCCTTTCCGCAAGTAAGGTTGCTCCTTTTCCCTGTTGGTCAAGCATTGCCATTATAAGTTCGAGACTGATCCGCAACACCAGGCCGACGCATCACGTCAACAAACTTCTTTCCCGGATTTCCAAAGAAAGCTATTGTCAAGACACCCTGTACCCGGCCTATGAGATCCTGAAGGCTATGTCTGTCACGTCGCCGGATCGCCCAAGCCCCAACCCGCAGAAATTCAAAGGCTTGAAAACGCCAGAAGCGCCACTTATGAGAAATGGATAGCGGACCCACAATATCGGTGAAAACAAAGTAGTAGTTTACGACACATTTGAAGCCGATCTTTCTGCGGCTCACCCGACCGTTTGGCGAATGAAGTTCTTCGCAATGTGCATCGCCGCACTGTACCAACTTCCACGTGCTTCGTGCCTTTAGCGAAAGGTGCGCGTCTTCCAACACACCGTAGTCCGTAAAGAAGTGAGAGAACCTTAGCCCGGAATCAAATACTTGGCGACGCCACACAGCACAGGCCGTGGTCATAAAATCTACTTCACGAGTCCCGGTAAACGGCGGTTGCAAGTTGTTGTTAATTGGGTAACCGCACTCGAAGTCATATCGGCCGGGCTCAAAGACTGAAAGAAGGTTTAGTCGTTTGTACCAGCGCCAGCGTTGTGAGCCGTCAATTTCGAAATGTCGATTGATCCGGTAGCCAACGACGCCACCGATGTTCTTCTCACCATCAGTGACGAATACGTCGGCCATCGCCTTAAGAAAATTCGGGGCGAGCCTGACATCATCGTCAAGAAGTGCGATCAATGATCCCTGTGCCACATCGATCCCAGTGTTTCTTTGCACGGCCGTTCCACCTTGCTGCCGTAGGTATTGAAGGTCGACTGCGAACGAGGTGCGCAACCGCTCAACCACGCTTTCCGTGGCCCGATCGTCCTCCGGAGCACCATCGACAACGATGACCTCAAGCGGCAGTACGTCTTGCTCGGAAAGATTCCGGAGAAAGGCTTCAATTTCTTCGGGTCTCCGAAGGGTCGGGACAACGACCGATATACTCAATTCTTTTGTTTCCACTTCAGCCAGCTTTAGCTCCCGCGAGTTGAAGAAGGGTATCCGCCACTCTCACACTCGACTTTCCGTCGAGTGTATTTCCGAACATTTGGGCGATCAAAGTTTTACGCTCCGATCTTTCTGCAGCGGGATTCTCTAAACTCGATCGTAGAAGCTCTCGCATTTCCCGCTCGCATTTTGCAAGCCGCACCGCACCACTCGCTGCGACCGGCTTATAATGGTCGAATTCGTAATAGGAACGATAGGAGATCTCTTTTTCGGAGACCGAAGTTGGATTATAGGCCACGTTGATCACGGGCTTATCGAACATACACAACTCCAACGAAATCGTGGAGGCAACATTGATCCCGACGGCACAATGCCTCAGGCTGTTCACGAGCGCATATGAATCTTCCGCCTTCGGGGTAAATCCCTGTGCTTCCCAGGCGACATTGGGAAACAGGATATCCGTTCGTCGGCGTTTTAGATCGTCAAATCGGCCGGTCTGGTCTTTCGGGTACACGCGCACCAGAAGTTGAGGTCGCGGTGTTCCGAGTCCATCCAGCATATCGGCTATCTGCTCAACGATCTCCGGCTCGCCGGGCATATGATTCGCCATTCCGGTCGAATATAATATGATCGGCCGCGACACGTCGGCCCCGATCAAATCGCAGAACTCATTTCTGCTCAGGTAGAACTCTGGTCTGAAATGAAAATCGAATTGCGGCGTTCCCGTTACAAAAACGTTCTCAGGCTTTATCCAATCGTACATCTCAAGCAGTTGTTCCCTGAGGGCTTGATTCCAGACCAAAAAATAATCATACGGCAGGATGATTCGGCCCTGCGAGGTCAGGTTATCCCAGCTAAAGACGAAAGTAGCGGTTGGAATACCTAGCCATTGCGCCGACTGTACAGCCTGGATCGCGTTCCTGCTGTGGATGTGCGAGCCATTAAAAACAAGCGAAGGCCTGACCGACTTATAGAAACCGTCGTAAACCTTTCGGTGACTCAAAAGCCGGCTGGCGGACCTTTCGGTTCTGGAAAGCAAGTGGAGTCCCGTCCTGTTGGCCATTGCGATTCCAACGGCCTTTTTTCCAAAACGTTTGACCTTTTGGCCTGGTGTAAATGCCTCGAGGTCCCTTGTCCGCCAACGGGCCTGAGCAGCTTTCGACCATAGTTGTCGCCCGTGGGCAATATCGAGTATTTCTCTTTGAATTCTCACCAACCAAGGTTCCCGAAATTCGGTTAGGGGAAAAATTTGTGTCGCAGAATTGGCCATCAACTCGCGACAGCTCTCAGGCGGAGTTACCGAGATCACTGAAAGGTTTGCACCACCTGCAAGACGATCCAGAGTACCTGTGAGGCCAAAGTTCCGCAGCACTTCACCCCTCGGAATGATCGTGACTATACTCGGTTTCCGTAGCATTGAGTTCTGAGTTGAGCAGCGACCTTCGCAATTACGATCACGTCAAAAGCGATGGTCGGTTCTCCGACCATTCCGACATCTGAAGAAACGTTCGGTCCGCAAAAACTGAGTCAATTCCGATCGGCTGTCTACACGTCAAAAGGACGCGAGGATGCCGTATCAGCAAAACTCCGCACTGCCTCCGCCATACGCTCACCGCAGCGGCCGTCAGTAAATCCGCAAACGTGTTCGACAACCCATTTTCGCCCTTCGCGATGAAGATGAGGATTCTCTAAATAATTTCTGATCGCACTCCCCATCTCTTCAAAATCATTTACAAGCCAGACGCCCCCAGATTCTGCGATAGGTTTGAAATGCGGCCAGCTGTGATTAACGTCTTTTATGAGCTGCTGATCGAATTGGCCCGGCTGCGGGTCGAAATCAAGATTCACCACAGGCGTGTCAAAGATCGAAGCGTCGACGGTTACGGTCGAAGAAAGGTTAACGACAACGGCGGCGTACCTGAACGTGTTGACCCATTCTGCGATCTGCTCCACATCCTGCGTGCGCCTCGTAAGCTGCTTTCCAGCGTTCGTTGATTCCTGTAGCCGGACACGCGGCCCAAACCGATCAAAAAGCTCGCGCATCTCGGCGTTATCATGAATCGGGTGAGGCCGGACGAGAAGTTGAACATCGCCGAGACTTCCCTCTGAAACCTTCTTGGCCAGATAAACCGCTCCGTGATGTTCTTTGAGAAAGTTAGGTGAACCAACGGCATATACAATTATTGGTAATTTCGGATCCAAGCCCTGCTTTCGACAAAACTCTTCTCGACTTTCGCAAAAGCGATCCTGATAAAACACATCGAACTGCGGAGGACCGATGACGTATATCGGCTTCTTACGCGAATCTGGATAAAAATCGAGAAGCTCCTGCTTGACCTTCTCGTTCCAAACGATGTAAGCGTCATAGCTAAAGACCATACGATTCTTTGTGGTGACGTTGTCCCATGAAGGAATGTAAGCCAGCGTTGGAATGCCGAACTTTCGTGCCGCGGCATAAACGGCAGGCTGTTCGAATTGGAAAGGTCCAGTGAGCAAAAGTACTGTTGGCCTGTTTGACCGAAAACGCCGTTCAGTTTCGCTGGAACGCGGATATGCAAGAAGGAGCTTCTCTAAATTGTGCTCGATCGCACGTTCCGACCGCAGCATGGCTAGGAGCTTTGCCGGTACCTTAAGTGCACGTATAGAATATCGATAATTCTTGTTCCGAACGTGCTCCATCATGCTCAGCCGGCTGGCAGGTAGATATCTATAATCCCATACAAACTCATTCAGGCGTCGTAAATAGTTGTGCGGCACCTCCCGGAACGCCCGCACCGTCGGAAACGATGCAACCTGGGCGTTGACATCATCCCAACTCTGCCGCCCGTCTGTATCGGAGAAGGACGACGCCCAAATTTCAACGTTACCCGACTTTACCAACCCGGACAAAAACCCCGTGTGAAGGTATACCCTATCAACAAGAAGGGACGTTGAAAGCAGCAAATAGCGGTGCCGTTTTCCATTCCCGTTTCGGTTGGCTGGTGCGGGATCTATTATTATTCCGCGCATGCGGCCATTCGAATCTAGATTCACTTTCGAGGAATACGAAGTGCCTTGCATTGTTCAGCGGATAGCAAAGCCGGATCGAAGTCAGCCGGAAAACGGATCAGGTCCTTTGATTGTGAAGCCGGCGACGTATACATGCATGTAAACATTAGCCGATCTCCCGTCCGTGCTTCGCCTCCCTTGTGATACCCACGGGTATCCGCAAAAATGATCGTTCCCTTTTTCCCAGTGCATACCCTCCAATCGGCACGGGGATAGGCCGCTTCCATATGAGCGTCAGATGTTCGACGGACGTTGCCTTCCATCATGAATTCCGGTTTAAGCGAAGCGTGGATTCCTTTCGGATGGGTTCCTGGGGCGTACGTAAACGGTCCCGTTCCCGCTTCCACATCATCAAGATAAACAAAAGCCTTGACGATGAGTTTATCCTCCCGATCAAAATGCCAGAGTTGTGATTCCCGCAAAACACTCATTGAAGCCGCCGTATACCAGATGTTGTAATAGCGAAGCCGAGCCTTCATTTTGAGATAACCATTGGCGATTGTCAGAAACTTTTCGTTCAATCCCATTCTTGCAAACACGCATTCGGCATCGAAGATCGGCTCACTTCCTAATAGTTCCAGATTGAACGTTTTTTGCCCAACAGTAAGGTCACTTTCAACGTTGGCCTTTAGGGCTTCAATCTCGACTCGTTTCGCTACACGGAGCCTCTCCACCTCGCTATAGAAATCAACGATCGATCCATAATCTAAAAAATCTTCTATACGGGCGATAGCAACACCATCGGAGTTCAACCTTCGAACAATTTGTGCTGAGTCACAATCCCTATACTTATGGGAACGGATTAGGTACTCCAAGGTAGGCGCCAGATTCGATCCATACCGCCAGAACGAACGCGTTGCCCGAATCGCACTTATCCGTTTTCGAAGGGTCATCTGAAGTCTATTCCAGATTTAAAATCACTACGATATGACTTTTGAGTCAGTGAACACGCCGTCGGCCATTTGCTTTCTGCCACCGTTAAATCCCATGCTTCCTTGAGCCGTTGTACTTCCTCCGACCGACACTTTAACTTGCGCATCAATGGGCTCTAAGGTCCATTCGATATTTGGGTCAATCACCCCCCGGCTAGTCGTGTCAAAGTCATTCCGCACCTCAAGAACGTGGCGCTCTGACTCGGTCCTTCCACGCAAACTGATTAGCTTAAAGAATATTGAATAGAGCCCTGGACTTAACCACAAAGGCGGCACCGAAAGGCGCAACCGGAACAAACGGTTCGTCTCCTTCAAGCCAAGTTGCTTCGCGGAAATTCTGTTATGAACGATCTGCTGACCAGAATCATTGTGAATAATGAAGATAATTGCTTGTTCATCAAGATTAGAACATTGAAGACTCACCGAAACGTCAAAACGGTCTCCGAGTTCGTGAGCGATCGTAGCGGCGGGATTGACCTGCACACCAAAAATTTTGGAAGTGGTACCTTCGTTCGATGCTATCTGCTCCAATGAAGAGATTTCCGTATGTCCCAAAACGTATCTGTTGATGCATTCTGAAACACTGCCCTCAAACGTGACCGAACCATCTCTCAGCAAGAGTCCTTTGGCACAAAGAGCGAGTACTGCACTCATGTTGTGGCTCACGAAAAGGACGGTTCTTCCTTCACGTTTGCCAACCTCCTCCAACTTCCCCAAGCACTTTTTCTGAAACTCTGCGTCGCCGACGGCGAGAACCTCGTCGACTATCAATATTTCGCTCTCCAAATTAGCCGCTACTGCAAACGCGAGCCGTACATACATGCCTGATGAATATCTCTTCACCGGGGTGTCAATATAGCGTTCTACTCCACTGAAATCCACGATTTCATCCAGCTTGCGGTCGATCTCACGCTTGCGCATACCGAGGATGGAACCATTCAAATAGATGTTTTCGCGCCCGGTCAGCTCGGGGTGAAATCCCGTCCCGACCTCAAGCAGGCTTGCGATCCGTCCCTTGATGCTGATTGACCCTGTTGTCGGAGCGGTGACGCGCGAAAGAAGTTTCAATAGAGTGCTCTTCCCAGCCCCATTTTGCCCAATGATCCCAACGGCTTCGCCCTGTGCTATTTCGAAGTTGATGTCCTTCAAACTCCATACTACATTGGACTTGCTTCGTGTTTTCCGGTCATTCACTTCGCTAAGCGTAAGGAAAGGATCGTCCTTTTTTAATATCTTCGTTACGAACCAGCGCTCGATGTCCCGGCTGATAGTTCCAGTTCCGATCTGTCCGATCTGATACGCTTTCGAGAGGTTTTCAACCTTTATTGCTGCGTTCATACGGTATCGACGAATGTCCTCTCCGTTTTATTAAAAGTGACGACGCCGAGCACAAAGGTCCCTAACGTGAATAGGACACTGTAGCCAAGACTAGTTAACGTGATCGAACCCTGGCCGAGAAGACCAAGCCGAAATGCTTCAATGATAGCGGTCATCGGATTGAGCTCAAGCCAGAAACGGTATTTTTCCGGAGCTGCACTCAGCGGGTATATTACGGTCGTTATGTACATCAAGAGTTGTACACCGAACTGGACCAGGAAGCTAAGGTCGCGATACTTGGTCGTCATAGCCGTGATGATCAGCCCAAGCCCAAGACCGAGCATAGCCATTAGCAAAACCAGCAGCGGAAACAGCAGGATCGCCCAGGTCACACTGAATGAACCGCCGACCGCCGCGTAGTACATCATCATTCCGACAAGCAATAGCATCTGGACGCCGAACCGGACAAGGTTGCTTGTCACTATGCTGAGAGGCATTATGAGCCGAGGGAAGTAAACCTTTCCGAATATATTGGCGTTGTCTTTGAAAACAGTACTTGTCTTTGTAATGCACTCGGAAAAATAATTCCAGGCCGTTATACCAGCGAGATAGAAGAGCGGCTGCGGCAAGCCGTCCGTGCTAAGGCCGGCAAGATTACCGAAGATGAAGGTAAAAATGATCGTCGTAAACAGCGGTTGAAGAAAGAACCAAAGCGGCCCCAGGATCGTCTGCTTGTAGAAGGCGACGAAGTCCCGCTTGACGAACATTAGAAGCAGGTCCCGATAGCGCCATACCTCCTCCAGCTTGAGATCAAACAAGGAGGACCTGCCTTCGATCACCAGATCCCATTCCTCAGTTATCCTTCTGGCATTTTCCATTTATTTAGAACCAGCCGACATTCTCGTCGCGATGTTGGCAGGCAGAGAAGCCAATCCAAGGCTGATCCATTGCCACACGTAAAAACTGTTGTCAGATCCGTTTTTCAAGAAACTATCCAGATCAGATTCGACATTTGGCCGAGAAAGCCACGACGCAAACGGCCCGCTTAGCGCACACTCGACCATGTCACTGGTCCACTTCCGCAGAGGTCCGCGAAGCCATTCTCGCTGCGGCGTCTGCAACGCTCGTTTCGGCGATTGACTGACCCGTTCGGGCAACAGATCATGAACAATATCGCGAAGCATTCTTTTAGTTATTCCATTTGATATCTTTCGCCCTACAGGCTGCCGCATGGCAAGCTCAAACAATCGATGGTCAAGGAACGGTTCTCGCAGTTCTGTGGATGAGCGCATGGATATTCGATCGTTGAACCGCATCGCTCTTGGTATTTTGGTGAACCGAGCGTCACGGTACTGAAGGTTGCGAACGCTGTCGTTGAAAGGTCGTGGGCAATCGGGAAGTCTTGCCAATTGCCTAAATTCAGGCGAAAGGCATTCGGGCCTGACAGGACTGTTCGTGACGCCCTGGACCGTCGGTGCTTGGTGGCCGTTGGCCGCGGCCTGATAGTAATCATACCCGGCCCACTGTTCGTCCATTCCGTTTCCGTCCAGCAACACGATCACGCCGCGCTTTCTGGCCCCTTCAAATACCTTTGCATAAGCCAGTGTTGGAATTCCGCCGAAGGGTTCATCCTGATGTACATAGATATCTGCGGCAAGACTCGGGACTTCTTCCGGCCTGAGAGTGCAGACCACAAGTTCATGTTTCGTCCGGGCCAGCATCTCACGGACCCACGGCGTTTCGTCATATTCGGCCGCGCCGGTCGCAAATGTGAATGCTTTGACATTACTGTCGGCTCCCTGGACCTCATGCACAAGCCCCAGGAGGGTCGACGAGTCCAGGCCGCCGCTAAGGTTGATCCCAACAGGAACGTCAGACCGGAACCGAAGGTTGACGCTTTCCTTCATAAGATCGAAATACTCAAGGCCGACCTTATCTTCATCTCGAGCATCGACATTGTCGCCGACCGCTTCCGCCAAGTCATACCATTTCGAAACCTGAACATGCCCGGCTCGCCATTTAAGAAAGTGGCCGCCCTGCAAAGAATAAATATCCTTCCAGAAGGTCTCGGTCGAATGGTCGTAAAACCCAGAACTTAGGTACGTGGCCCACGCAGATTCGTTCGCCTGACGCTCAACTCCCGCAGCGTGGAGACCTTTGATCTCACTTGCAAACAGAAAATTACCTTTCGCGTCCGTGTGGTAATAAAAAGGTTTCACGCCAAATCGGTCACGGGCGGCAAAAGCGGTCTTTTCGTTCTCGTCCCACACGACGAATGAGAACATTCCAATAAGTCGGTGCAAGCAGGCCACGCCCCATTTCTCATATGCGGCGATAAGTACCTCGGTATCTGATCGGCTACGGAATCGGAATTCCCCCTCAAGCTCAATCCGGAGCTCGAGATAGTTGTAGATCTCGCCATTCAGGACGGCGACATAACGGCCGCTATGTGACCTCATCGGTTGCGAGCCCGCCTCGGATAGGTCGATGATGCTCAAACGATTATGGCCGAGTCCGGCGAGGCTTTTCGGATCAACGTAGATCCCTTCCCCATCCGGCCCCCGATGCCGCTGAGACCGCACCATGGCGTCGAGATGGTCTCGCTTCCAATTACTGCCAAGAATACCCGCTATTCCGCACATTTGCTGAGTCCCTTGTCGTTGCATAGTGGCTTGCGAGCCACTGCGACCAAATGATGTGTTCCGCTTGCGCTTGCGCTCAGGGAGGGCCGCGCGGATTGGATCAAGTTGACTACGTTGCCTATTGCACTCAATGCCGTAGCGACCGGTCTTGTCGCGGACCAAGTTCGCAAACCCAATTTTCTATACTTTCCGCCGGCGATAGCATAATCGACCTCAACGGTCCCAAAAATGTCCTCAAGTAGTCCAACCAACTCCGTACGTTTGTAATGGCGCTTATGATCAGGGTTTCGATTGACGACGAAATCCCCGTTGGGGGTAGTCATTAAAAAGCATCCGCCCGGTTTCAACACCCGCGACACTTCACGCAAAAACAACTCATCTTGCGCAACATGTTCGAGTACTTCGACTGACACGACAATGTCATACTCGTTATCGGGTAGACCGGAGTTGGTCATGTCGCCAAAGATAAAATTCTCAATGTTGCTGCGCCGCATCTGCAACTGCTGCACGATCGAATCAGTAATGCCTAGGTTTAAGGCCTTTTGGATTTCGGATTGTCTGGGTAGATCAATAACGGTTATCTTTCCACCCACGCCCACCGTATAAGGTGATTTTCGCCCGCCAACATCGAGTATCCTGAATAGTGAAGTCGACTTCCGAGTTTCAGTGAGCAGTTTTTTTCGGACCATCCGATAGAGCGGCGGAAGTAGGGGTTCAACGCCCCGTCTTAACAACTCATACCCCGTAAGATTGAAAATTCTCATTGTCAAACTACCGAATTAAACGGTCGGATCATCTCAAAGCGATCATGCCGCGCGACTCCGTCTCTTTTCAATGGCACCCATTGAACCAGCATGGGCCTCCAGGAACGGTTTCAGGTTGGAAGCGAGATCAGTCGCGAAGGGGTATTCTGTAAGGGCCCCGTGAGTGCCCTTTACAACCGTGGCTGTAATCTTTCCATGCACAAACCTGCCCCAACCCAAATAGGGATC